>CALASV010000213.1 GCA_937888895.1 uncultured Clostridia bacterium
CGCATCAATTCCTGTTTCACTTACTGCATTGATTTCTTCTGCTTGTTCGTCTAAAGAAGTAGAAGTATGTCCCGATGCTACTACATTGATACGACCATTTGCCTGTTCTACTACTTCTTTTGCAAGCCTTACCTTTTCTTTCAAACTTAAATACTGCATTTCACTTGACTGACAAACAGCAAAAATACCAGTACAACCCTTTTCCACATAAAAATCTACCAGTTTTCTCACAGTATCATAATCAATTTCGCCATTTTTATACGGAGTTATCATCGTAGGATAAATGCCATCTCTAAAATTCTTCATTACTCGCCCTCCTAATCCCACATTTTCTTACTATTATAACAAAAAGGGATGTAAAATAACACCCCTTTTCAAAAAATACTATTATATTAGTAAAGTGGATACTTGTCTGTTAATCCTTTTACCATTGCCTTTACTTCTTCTGTTGCTGCATCCTTCTTAGATACTGCTAAGTAAATTGCTTCTGCTACTACATCCATATCTTCTGTCTTGAAACCTCTTGTAGAAACTGCTGCTGTACCAAGACGAATACCACTTGTCACAAATGGAGATGTTGGGTCATTTGGAATAGCATTCTTATTACAAGTAATATTTACGCTATCCAATAATTTTTCTGTTACCTTACCAGTTACGCCCATGCTCTGTAAATCTACTAACATTAAGTGGTTATCTGTACCACCAGAAACTAAATTAAATCCTCTCTTTACAAGACCATCTGCTAATGCTTTTGCATTATCTACTATATTCTGTGCATATACTTTAAATTCTGGCTGTAATGCTTCTTTGAAACAAACTGCCTTAGCTGCAATTACATGCATTAAAGGACCACCCTGAATACCTGGGAATACGCACTTATTTAACTTATGTTCTTCTGCAAATTCAGCAGAGGAAAGAATTAAACCACCTCTTGGTCCACGAAGTGTCTTATGTGTTGTAGATGTTGTAACATGAGCATAAGGAATTGGAGATTCATGTACACCACCCGCAATTAAACCAGCGATATGTGCCATATCTACCATTAAATATGCACCAACTTCATCAGCAATTTCTCTAAATCTCTTGAAATCAATCTTTCTTGCATAAGCACTTGCACCAGCAATAATCATCTTTGGCTTAGCTTCCTTTGCAATACGAAGTACTTCATCATAATCAATATAACCTTCATCATTAACACCATAAGGTACAATATTAAAATAAGAACCAGAGAAGTTTACAGGGCTACCATGAGAAAGATGACCACCATGTGCAAGGTTCATACCAAGTACTGTATCACCTGGCTTTAATAATGCAAAAAATACAGCCATATTTGCCTGAGCACCAGAATGAGGCTGTACATTAGCATAAGTACAACCATATAATTCTTTTACACGTTCTCTTGCTAAATCTTCTACGATATCTACATACTCACAACCACCATAGTAACGCTTAGAAGGATAACCTTCTGCATACTTGTTTGTTAATGGACTACCCATTGCAGCCATAACAGCCTTACTTACAAAGTTTTCAGAGGCAATTAATTCAATATGATCTCTCTGTCTGCCAAGCTCTAAATCCATCGCATTAGCAAGCTCTAAATCAAATGCCTTGACTTCATCAAATGAATACATGTCTATTACTCCTTTTTTATAAAAAATAATTCTATCAAGCAATTTATGGATATTTCTATACTACATTCATCCAAAATAGTAAATTTTAATATTCCTAAACGCTCATTGAAACCGATTATAACACAAGCGTTTCAAAAAATCGACTCTTTTTTTATAATCCCACATAAATTTTTTTAATAAAACTATCAACCATATATTATAACAACAGCTATACTTTACTTCATATTTTTTAAGGACCATGAAAAAACGGCAGTCCTTAGCGAGGTTTTTCACGAGCTTAGTACTGCTCCGTTTTTTCCTGAGCGAGAGCGTGTCCGAAAAAATATGAAGTAAAGTAGGCTGTTTCATGACATAATTACACTAACTAAAAAATTATACCTTGTAGTACTTCATTACTGCCTGTAGCGTTACTGTCCCTCGAAATTCATTTTTATCAGGATAATATATCATAGAAAACTGAACCTTATTTTCCCTTCCTTGATACATTCTTTCTAACTGTTCTTTTCCAAATGCTTGTACAATATCTTCTTCAAACTCCAAAATATCCCCATAATACATCGTATCAAATCTTCTGCCATATTCATTTTCTACTTCTAATTTTAGCACATTAGCATTTTTTCCAAGAACTCTAGCACGATGTACTTTCAATTTTCGTTCTGCAAACAATGGTTTCTCATTTCCAACACCAAATGGCTCTAACAATTCTAACTCCTCTATGACTTGCTCTGTCACTAAACCAAACGGAAGCACCACATCAATAGATACCTTTTCTGTTAATTGTTCTTCTGTCAATTTACAACATTCTATCAAACGTTGACGAAATGCCTCTATATTTTCTTTTGGTAAAGAAAGTCCTGCTGCCTTTGGATGTCCCCCAAACTTTGTTAATAAATCCCCACATTCACATAAAGCTTCATACATATGATATCCATCAATGGAACGACCAGAACCTTTACATCCATCTTCTGCATCTGTTATTACAATCGTTGGACGATAAAACTGTTCTCTAATTTTTCCAGCAATAATTCCTGCTAAACTTTCATGACAATCTGGCAAATAAACAACTAATACAGGAGGCAATGTTTCATATTCCAATACGATTCGTTTTGCTTCTTCTACCCCATTTGCTGTCATATCTTTTCTCGTTTGATTTAATGTTACAATTTCCTCTGCTAATTGTTTTGCTTCTTCCTTATTTTGTGATAACAATAACCGTAGTCCTTTCACTGCTACATCTAATCGTCCTGAAGCATTCAAACAAGGACCTAATACAAACCCCATATGGTAAGCACTAATTCGTTCTCTTACTATTTGATTTTCCTCGATTAATGCACTAATACCATAATCATTACATTGTCGCAACATTTGAATACCTAATGCTACTAATGTTCTATTTTCTCCTTGTAATTCCATCACATCACATACGGTAGCCATCGCTACATAAGGAATCATCTGTTTCATAAACTCTTTCGATAAATGCATTTTATCTGCTAAACAAAGCATCACTTTATATGCAACCACTGCCCCACAAATTCCTGTAAGTGGCGTTGTTTCTCCTGTTTGTTTTGGATTAACAACAACATCTGCCTCTGGAATATATTGTTCTATTCCATGCTCTGTCTCTCTTGTTGGCACTTCATGATGGTCCGTCAATATAACAGTAATTCCAGCTTCCTTTGCCATACGAATTGGTTCTATGGCTGAAATTCCATTGTCACAAGTAATAATTGTTTGTACGCCATCGTCAATTACTTCTTGCACCATCATTGTATTAATACCATAACCGTCTTTCATTCTATCTGGAATACGATAATCTACGTTTGCACCTGCCAAGCACAATGTACGATATAAAACATAAACTGCCATAATACCATCGACATCATAATCACCGATAATTCGAATCTTTTTTCCTGTAACAATTTCTTTTTGTATCAATTCTGCTGCCACTAACGCATTTTTTAACTGCTCTGGTGCTATAAGATTCAAAGGAGAAGGATGCAAAAAGGCATCCCTCTCTTCTTTTGTCGTTAAACCACGATTTACAAGAAGTCTTGCTGTTACTTCTGTAATATTTTGTTCTTTACCAATTGCTTGAAAATCTGCTTTTTTATTCTTTACTGTCCAATTCTGTTTCATTTTCTTTACTCTTTTTTCCCATCTTTTTTTCTAATCTTTTTGTTCTCTTTTTCTTAATGATAACAATAAAACCACCTAAAACAACTGCCCAAAAAGCAAGATATGGTGCGTTTACTACTATCCAAACAACAAAATCTTTTGCCCCTTCTGAAATATCATACATTGTATTAGACCAACCAGCTTTGATTCGTTCTCCTACCGTTTCTGGTATTTTTTCTGTCACACGAGCTACTTCATATACATAAATTTGAACGGTACTATATGTAATTTTATCATCATACGTACGAAGACTTGATTGATAATTTTCTATTTGATATCTCACTTGACTTAATCTTTCTTCTAAACGAATAATTGACTCTAAATCTTCTGCTTTTTCCAATAAAGCAAGTAAACGCTCTTGTTCAATTTCCAATGTTTTCACTCGATTTTCCATATCAATATAACTTAATGTTACATCTTGTTCTCCAAGTGTTTTATTTGTTACAGTAGCAATTCCTTCCATTCCTGCTAAAAAAACATCTAAATTCTTTTCTGGAACACGAATTGTATAATTTGCACTTCTTCTACCACCAGAAGTAGCACTTCCATATACATCAGCATATTGAAGATATGCTCCAGCCTCTGCGATTTTTTGATTCAATGCTTCCACAAATCCATCAAAATCTAATGTTTGTAAATTTAAGTTAGCCGTACGAATGACCTTTCTACTCGATGTAACTTCTTCTACACCTGTTTCACTAGAATTTGTAATAGATTCTTTTTCCATTTCCTCCATCACATCATAATCCATATCATCCGTTACAAATCCCGTAGAAGAATCAAACCATGCCGAATCCTTTGTAGAAGAGGCTGAGTTCATCATTGAACTCTCTGTTTTCATACTCGAACCCGAAGCCCCACATGCTACCAAACCACTCATCATTATACCACATAAAATCCCTATTGCCATCTTTTTCATAAAAATTTCTCCCTTCTATTTTTATTATCGAAAAAAGAGTAGATAATATCTACTCTTTTCTCCTTTCCCTATTAGACGACAAATCTCTAAAAAGGTTACACTTTATTTTATTTTTTCAAAAAACTTCCGTCTGGATATTTTGCACTTGCATTCCAAAGCAACCAAGTATCATATCCTGCATCATACGTTGCATCTACCTGCTTACGAACAACTGGTCCAGTATATTTAATATAACCTTTTACCCAACTTGCTGTAAATGCTTGTAACCATGGTCTTACATCTGCATACGTATCTTGTTCTTTTGCTATTTCAGCTATTTGTTTTGCTGATGACTGCAATTCGCTAAATAATAAGTCATAAGGTTTTGCATCTGGTACAGAAATACCATTATAACCATTTGCATAGTGAGATGGATATACCATCGGACAAATATAGTCTAAATATCTAGACATTTCTACATAATTTTGTCCTGTTAATTCAGCATCTAATTTACTACGAATAATTGCACCATAAACAGATGCACTAACAAATGCTCCTGTTGGTTTTAAACGATTACATGCATATTTTGTAAATGCAGTAATTGCTTCTTGCAATATCATATCTTCTGAGCCTTCACCAAAATCTACATTTTTCATTCCATTTGTTGCTACACGAATATAGTCAAAACAAATTTCATCGAATCCATCTGCTACTGCTTGTTCCGAAATATCTACAATATAATCCCAAGCTTCTTGATTATATGGATTCATCCATGTATCACCTTTTTTGTCATGATACATACTGCCATCTTTATTATGAAGCATCCATTCTGGGTGAACCTCATCTATAAAACTATCTTTGAAACATACAATTCGTGCAATAATATAAATACCATGTTCTTTTAATGTCTTAATTAATCCTTTCATATCTGGATAATTTTTCGAACATATATCTAATCCTTCTAATGCAGGACATTCCATCTCATAAGTAATGGTTCCTGTATCTGATTTTACATCAATAACTACAGCATTTAGCTCTGTCTCATCTGCTAACTTCAACCACTCTTTCAATCTGCCTTCAGAATTTAAATACAATCCTACATAAGCACCAACTACATTCTCTACTGGTTTTCTTGTATCTTCCCAACCAACTAAATAGTCTGCATTCCAAGGTGGCTTTGGAGTTGGTGTTGGTGTACAAGGAAGCCCTGTTTCTGGAGAAGTTGGTATCGGTGTTGGGGTATTTGTTATTGTTGGAGTTGGGGTATTTGTTGGGGTTGGAGTCGGTGTTGGTGTCCCTTGTAATGTCGGTGTTGGAGACATTGTTGGGGTTGGAACACCCGGAATTTCTTCTTCATTATTTTTAGAAACTCCATAAGCTACAGCACCAAATCCAACAGTTACTAAAATTATGGCAAGAACTCCTAAAAACATGACTAATTTAGGACTTTTGCGTCTTCTTTTGGATGTATTACTTCGATACACTCCTTGTTGTTTACTCATTTTTCGATTGCCTCTCCATTTCTATAATCGCTTGTACTATTACGATACTCTATTTTACTTACCACAACAGAATTTATATTTTTTTCCAGAACCACAAGGACAAGGCTCATTACGTCCCACTTTCTTTTCCTTTACAATAGTACCAGATTTCTTCTGTTCTTTATAAAGTTCTTTTCTTCTTTCTACACTAAGTAAATTATTCCACTGTGGCAATTCATATAACCAATCAGCTTTTGCTTCTACCATTTCCTTATAAAGAGTTTCAAGGTCAAAATGTAAAGATACTACTGTATTTTCATCCATTGTATCAATTGGATTCTTTGTTACTAAACTATCATCAATACCATCTAAGAAACCTGTCATAATAAAAGTATCTGTTCCATACTTCTCTGCAAGTTCTTTTACTGTACCAGATACAATTTCTTCTGGATTTGCTAAAAGTTGTTCATAAATTCCTTTTTCAATTGCAAAATAATTGCCCCAAAACATCTGACCCTCTCTAGAGTTCATATCTTTTCCATAGGCTGTATTACGCCAATTTTCTAACATTGTCATAACTAAATACTTCCTTTCATTAATTAAATTTTTTCCCTTTCTTTTTACAGATTTCGCACTGTAAACTCACTTTTATAAAATAACAGATTTTCGTCTTTCTGTAAATAGTAGAAATCCTTTTTACTTATATTTTTCTTCAATTTCCTTTGCGATTTGTTCTGGATTTTCTCCTTTTTTCAAACGCTTGTTAATTTTTCTCATTTCACTTACAGAAATTCCATCATTACGATGAGCGATTTCATATACTTTCAAAAATATCCATATCATGATTGGAATAAAAATTGTCATAACAAGACTTGCCATAAACAACCCATTTGTTTCTGGTTTTGCCAATACAGCTGAAATTGCTGTAAGCAAATACATCACTCCAATTAATCCAATTCCTATCCAAGCAACGATTCGTTTAAACATTTTTATTTTCCTCTTTTAACTTTGTTAACCATTGTTTTTGTACTGCTTCGTATCCTTGCTCTGAACAATGATAAAATACAGTTCCTTGTAAAGCTTCTGGCAAATAAGGTTGTCCTGAATAATGATTTTTAAATTCATGTGAATATTCATAACCTATTCCTCGACCTAAACTTTGACACCCTCTATAATGAGCATCTTGTAAATATGCAGGAATGGCATCTGTTTTTCTTTGTCTTACCACTTCTAATGCAGAATCAATCGCACAAATAGAAGAATTGCTTTTTGGTGCACAAGCTACATAAGTTGCTGCCTGTGCTAGTATAATTCTGGCTTCTGGCATACCAATACGTTCTACTGCTAATGCTGCATTTGTTGCTACCACTAATGCATTTGGGTCAGCATTTGACACATCTTCCGATGCACAAATGATAATTCGTCTTGCAATAAACGCTACCTGCTCTCCTGCTTCTAACATTCTTGCCAAATAATAGACGGTAGCATCTGGGTCAGAACCTCTCATACTTTTAATAAAAGCAGAAATTGTATCATAATGGTTATCTCCACTTTTATCATATCGCAATACTCTTTTTTGTATACATTCTTCCGCTATGTCTAATGTAATATGAATTTTTCCATCTTCCGAAGGTTCCGTTGTTAAAACACCTAATTCAATAGCATTTAATGCTAATCTCGCATCCCCATTTGATATATCAGAAAGAAATTCTAAGGCATCTTCGGAAATTTCTGCTCCATACATACCTAATCCTTTTTCTGTATCTTTCACTGCTCGTAAAATTAAACACCGAATATCTTCTTTTTCTAACGGTTTTAATTCAAAAACAATCGAACGAGAAATCAAAGCACCATTTACTTCAAAATAAGGATTTTCCGTCGTTGCTCCAATTAAAATAATCGTGCCATCTTCTACAAAAGGCAATAAATAGTCTTGCTGACTTCGATTAAAGCGATGAATTTCATCTACAAACAAAATTGTTTTTGTTCCGTACATCGAGCGTCGTTCTTTTGCCCCTTGTACGACATCTTCCATGTCTTTTTTACCAGCAGAAGTAGCATTGATTTGAGTAAACTGGGCACTTGTCGTATTAGCAATTACTTTTGCCAATGTAGTCTTTCCTGTTCCACTTGGTCCATAAAAAATAATCGAACTTAATTTATCTGCTTTGATTGCACGATACAGAAGTTTTCCTTTTCCAATAATATGTTGTTGTCCAACTACTTCTTCTAATGAAGTTGGACGAAGCCTAGAAGCAAGTGGAGATTCTGTTTCTTTTCTTACTTCATTCATATAGTCAAATAAATTCATACCATCTCCCCTTAGAAAAGTATTACTTCTCCATCATGTTCAGCAAACCAAAGTTCATCCTCTACAAAAATCTCTGCCCTGCCAGAAGTTGCTTCTGTCACTTTTTTTATTAAACTTTCTTGTTCGGATGGTTTTACTAATACACAAGCAGTTACTACATCTGTATAATCAGTAGAAAGCATTGTATACCCTGCACTAGCTACAATATATTGAAGTTTCCCAATCCCATTATAATCTGTTACAATACGAATTTTTCTGCCAAATTGTTTTGTAATAATAGTACTATTCTCTAATCCTGCTTTCGTTGCAGCTTGATATGCTCTTACTAAACCACCTGTTCCAAGAAGTACTCCTCCAAAATACCTCGTGACTACAACACAAACATTATGAATCCCTTCATTTAATAAAACATCTAACATCGGTCTTCCAGCTGTCTTTTGTGGTTCTCCATCATCACTACAACGCTCCAATTCATGATTTAATCCAATCGTATAGGCAGAACAATTATGTCTAGCGTCCCAATACTTTTTCTTCGTTGCTTCAATAAATTGCAACGCTGTTTCTTCATCTTCACAAGGAATTACAGTTGCGATAAAACGAGATTTTTTTTCTACAATCTCACCTTCGCCACCCTCATATACGGTTTTATATTGTTTATCCAAGGTAACTTCTCTCCTTTTTACTCAATACGATTCATTTCCTCATTATATCGAAAACCAGCTAAGAATAATCGCTCTTCTAATTCTTTTTTATCTATATCCATATCTTCACATAATGATTCTAAGTTATAGTAAAAATCTCTCAATTTTACATTTAATAAACTATATAATATCATTGGGTCTTTTGGTAAATCCATTCGTCGCTCTCTCCTCCTTCCTCAAAAATATATACTGTTAAAAATCGTTTTTTGATAAAAAATGATTCTTGTCCGTCTACTATACCATAAAGCTACTTTTCTTTCAAGCATTGTCCTCTGTTATAATTTCATTTTTTTGTCTATACTTTATATATTGAAATAATTTTGTCATAAAATCTACACAGTCTTTCCATTGAATAACGATATAAAATTTGGTATAATCATACTATATTAGCAAAAGTTACGTTATAACGATTTGACAGAAAGGATATTATATGGACTATAGTAAATCAGCAGTAAACAAAAAAATACGACAGCTAAAAACTACTACTACCCGTCTTTCTACGAAAGTTCGTGTCTCTGCTTACCGTCTTTTCTTAGTATTTATTGTTTTCATTGCTAGTGCTGGAATTATGGCAGCTTTTGGTACCATTGAAGGCTTAATTGATTCTGCACCAGATGTAAGCAACATCAATGTTGTGCCTACTGGTTATACAACAAAATTCTATTATAGTGACGGAACACTTTCTCAAACCTTAGTAGGTGCTGGTGGTAATCGTGAATATGTTACGATTGAAGAAATTCCTGAAGATGTACAAAATGCATTTCTTGCGATTGAAGATGAGCGTTTCCGTGAACATGATGGTATTGATGTACGAAGCATTTTCCGTGCAGCAGTAGAAATGTTAACTACAGGGAAATTAGGTAGTGGCGGTAGTACCATTACACAACAGTTATTAAAAAATCAAGTATTTGGAGGCGGTAGTGAATCTAGTGATATCAACAAAATTGTCCGTAAGATTCAAGAACAATATCTTGCTATCCAATTAGAAAATACATTAGATAAAGATACCATTCTTGAATATTACTTAAATACCATTAACCTTGGACAAGGGGCTTATGGTATTCAAATGGCATCTCGTACTTATTTTGGAAAAAATGTAAGTGAATTGACGATTTCTGAAGCAGCAGTACTCGCCAGTATTCCTCAATCTCCAACCAATATGAATCCTGCGACAAATAAAGAAAGAAATTCAGAACGTAGAGATGATGTACTCTATAAAATGAAACGATTAGAATTTATTACACCAGAAGAATATGACATTGCTATTGAAGATACCGAATCTGTTTATATGCGAATTGCTACTTATGTAGCAGAACATTCGAATACTACTTATTTTAGTTACTTTACTGATGAGGTTATCAATCAATTGATGAACGATTTACAGGAAAAACTTGGATATAGCGCTTCTCAAATTTCTTCTTTAATTTATACAGGAGGATTACAAGTATTTACAACACAAGACCGTCAAATTCAACAAATTTGTGATAGAGTAGCCACTGACCCAAATTCCTATCCTGCGATTGGCAAAGGCTCTTATTACAATATTTCGTATGCTCTCTCTGTTTTAAAAGCAGATGGGACAACGATTCATTATCAGTTAGCCGATTTTATTAAATTTCATAACTCC
>CALASV010000214.1 GCA_937888895.1 uncultured Clostridia bacterium
AGGCTGGGGAAGTTAGTGGAATGTTCATACAGACCGCCGATACCGCCTGTGGCAAGGATGGTATCTGTTGCATGGATGTTCAGGGTATCTTCGCCGGATGTGGCAACGATACCTTTGCATACGCCGTCTTCTACGATCCAGTCTTCCATTACAGTATGGTCCATTACTGTTACATTTTCAAGTTCTCTGACGCGTTTTAACAGAGTTTCTGTGATCTCCTTGCCTGTGATGTCTTTGTGGAAGCAGATACGGGGTTTGGAATGGGCACCTTCTTTTGTATATTTCATTGCATTACTAAGCAAATTCAACTCTATTTGCTCCATATGTAATCTATCACAAAAAATAACTTCATCCTGAATATGACAATGAACAGAAAAATCTAATTTTCTTTTTTTCATTTCGCCTGCAAATAATGCTTCTGTAGATTCTAACAACGTAGGTAAATGATATGGTTGTATATTCAACTCTACTTTTCCATTTTCAATACGAGCCATATCAAGTACATCATTAATCAATCGTTCTAAATGTTCTCCTGCACTATTTAACTTTTGTAAACTATCTTTTACTCGTTCTTTATCATCAATATGCTTTTCTGCGATTCGAGATAAACCTAAAATAGCATTCATTGGCGTACGAATATCATGTGACATATTAAACAAGAAATTTGATTTTGCTTTACTTGCTACTTCTGCCTTTTCTAATGCAATTTGAAGTTGTTTTTGTTGCTCTTGTTCTTTTTTTACATAGTAAGAAATAGAAACTATCATAATAACTGTAGCAACCATCAAAAATAAAAGAACAATCAACATATTACTTGGTAAAGAAGCACCCACAATATCATAACTATATAAAACACCAACATAATATTCTTTATACTCTTGAAACATACAATAATAAGATATATCTTTTACATCAATATAAAATCCTTTTTGTTCCCTAAAACGAGGTCCATTCGAGTTAATAGAAAGTTCTTCTAATGTTTTTCCTGTATACTTTTCTTCTGTAGAAGCAAGTAAAACCTCCGATTCCTTATCTACTACACACATAATAGCACCTTGCTGGGAAAGCATATTAGAGAATACATAAGATAATTCATCTTTCTTTTGTGCTTCTACCAAACGATGTGGTTCTTGACCTATTTGTATCATGCCTTTCCCATCTTCTCGCCATACAAGAGCATACATCACTAATTTTCCTGTCGCTGTATTTGGCATAAGGTCTTGACACAAAGATAAGGTACGGTCATATAACATTGGTTTAAAAAAAGAAACTTGTTCTCCAGAATCAAACGTCAAATCATAATATTCTGGATGTGTTCCACCATAAAGAGTTCCTTCTTCATCAAATAAATGCAGTTCATCTACTTGTAATAGTTTTGCAATTTTTCGCAATTCTTCTATATCTGTTTCATCTACTACATCATTTTCTATAATATAAGATGCTGCTTTTGCACGAATAATATAATCTTCCTTGATGGATTGCATCAATTCTTCTAAATTTTTTTCATTTTCATCTAATACTTCTTCCATTTGATGAATCACTAAATTAGCCTGTTGTCTTACATTTGAAATTCCAAGACGAATTTGAAGAAAGAGATTTAAGAATAAAAATAGAAACATGATAAATATAATCATAGTAATAAGTTTTTCTTTTTCTTTTGCTAAAAATTTCATATTATTTACTTTTACCCCCCCCTTAAATTCTGGAGAGTTTAGATTATTATGCATTTTCATATTCTTCTCCTGTTTATTTTTTTACAAACTTTATAGGAAATTTGTTCTATTTTCTACATATTTTACAATAAAATTTTCATTAAAACAAGTACTTATATTTATTTTACACATCTTTCACAATAAAAAAAGAAAAAGAGACTTTGGATATAAAACTACCAAAGTCCCCCTTCCTACCTTTATCCATTTTCTTTATGCTTCTTTTACAACTTCTTTGGATTATATAATAAAATCCTATCCTTGTCAAAATACTTTATATAGGAAAAATATCCTATTATAAATCGAATATTTGCAATTAGCTTTACTATTCTATTACTTATCCCTACAAAAAATTATTCTTTTCCACCATTTAAGCACTTTAATATACATACTTTATACTCAATCGCACTATGTGAAGGTTCCCATAATAATGCAATGGAACCATCTGGTAGTTCGTCAATACAAGAATAACAATATCCTTCCAAAGAATTTGGAACTTCATAAGTATCAAGTAATACTAACTCATTGTCATCTTCTACAGTAAATACAAACAATTTTCCATTTGTTCGACCAATACCTGTCGGGCATCCTACGATAATCACCTGTTTTCCATTCAAAGAATGAGAATAAGCAAGTGCTGTTACATTACAAGTAGACTCTACGGAAACTTCGGTCGTTTTTCCTGTTCCAAATGTATAATCACCATTTTCGTCTCTTACTGCATCTGCATAACAAATTTTCCCAGTATAATTTCGATAGAACATACGAATCGTGCCATCATATAATTCTACTAATTCACTTTCTGAACTTGCCATATTTAATACATCATTGGTTCTCTTCCATGTTTTAGCATTATCAGAAGAATAAATAAAGCTTGCAAATTCCTTCCCATCTTTATGATTATAAAATGGTATTAAAATATCTCCTTTGCTTGTTAATGTCCCCTTACCAGGTGAAACTAATAAGCCTGTTTCTTCTTCTCTCTTAATTTGTGGATTTAAAATCACTGGATTTCCCCATGTTTTACCATTATCTTTGGAAGACACCATCCACATATATCCTGTATTATATACATGAAGAATAGAATCTTTATAAAATGCATTTTGTTGAATAATCGTATCTGTATTTACTTGTTTTTGTGTTAAATCAGCAATATATTCTCCATTCTTTACGGTATACAAATTATACCACTCATCAACTCCATACTCTGTTATTGTATTGTCTGTACGCTTTAATACAGGTGCATATCCAAATTCATTAAAATCTCCAACATAATACTCATAAGTAGTATTATCTTCTTCTACTGGCTGAATATTTACATTTTCATAATTCGAAGTCAATGCCAAATGGTCAATACCATCTACTTTAATATATCCTGTACCTTTTCCTGGAAATGTATATAAATAATAAGTCGTTACACCTGTTGGATTTACATCTGCTACACAATAAAGGATACCATCTGGACCTTTTGCTAATACAGGGTCAATAACGGTAGTTGCTAATGTAGAAGCATATCCTTTACTATCTGGAAAATGAATTGGAAAATTATAATTCCATGTTTTCCCTCCATCTTCTGAAACAGCTCCTATTGTATCTAAACCACCACCATCTTCGGTCGTTTCATATCTAGCATCTGCTGCCACTACAAGTGTTCCATCCGAAAGAGTAAGCAAA
>CALASV010000215.1 GCA_937888895.1 uncultured Clostridia bacterium
TTCATATTCAGCGGTTCAAACATAGCTTCTTTTGCATAACCATCTAAAGAACCTTTCAACGCTTTAACCACCAATCCAAGAAGAATAAAATTCACATCAGAATATTCAACTTTTGTCCCTTTTTCATATTCAGGAACGATTTTGTTGACTGCTTCATACATTTCTTCTGTTGTCATCTGTTGTAAAAATGCAAGGTGTTTGTTCATATCATGGTGCAGCATCATAATTTGTTTTTGATGTTGGCGAAGATTTTCATAGTTTATTTGTGCTAATTTACCATATTCTAAAAGAAGTTGCTGTTCATTCTGTCTTTTTATTTCTTGCAAAAAAAACTCCACCATAACAATAACAAAGCTCACACTAAGCATAATGATTCGTAAATTTGATATTATAGAATTAATGGAGTAGATTTTTGACATCAGTGTACATTTCTCTATAAATGTATTAGCTTCTAAAGAAAAGAATGCAATAAAGAAAAGTACGACACTTCCTATGAGTGTAATTGGAGTAAAAAATCGGTAAAATAAAGTTTCTTTTCGCCAAAATAAAAAACCAAAAAGTAATGCTAATAAAAGTCCTATCAGAATAAGATAGTTAGAAATAGTAAATAATGGTTGAATTGCAAGTCCTTGTCTGTCGGGGTATAGCATTAAAAGTAAGACAGAGAACAAGCAAAGTGTACTAATGGCATATAAAAATGTGCGATAATGTTTGGCTTTACTACATAAAAAGAATAAAAGCACAACAAACGAAAGTTTATTACAATAATATGCAATATCAAACGTTGGAACTCCAAAATAGGAGGTAAAAAAAGTAGTATTTCTTAAGATTTTTACCATTCCTAAGAGGATAGTAAGAGCGATACATAATATGCTTATATCTAGTTGGTTATGAAATCCTTTGTAAACAAAAATACACAGTAAGAACAGACTAATGCAAAATAAGACAGAGGAAACAATAGAAGTTTTTGAATTTTCTGCAATTAAACTACTTTCGTATGCATATCCACAATACAAAAGCACACTGCATGGGAATACTTGTAATGTGGTATTAAGACTAGAGATTTCTGAAAATTCGGGCGTAGATTGTGCAATGGTAAGCGTTTTTCCCTCATAATTTGCTGGAAGTGAAATAGTGATAGCTTCACTTCTATCTTGTTCAAGCATAGGAAGTGTAAGATAACCAATACGATTATCTAGTTCAGGGCAGTCTGTATAAATCAACTGCTCATCTAAAAAGATGGCGATTGTTCGGTTTGCAACTCCGATTTGTAACATAGGACTATCAAGTTCTTCTTTTAATATTCTAGAATAATAAAAGGTTTGTCCAAGATAAGAAAGACCAACAAGCCGATTCTTTTTATCTGGTTTGATTTCTGTAATAATTTCATTTTCTTTTGTATAAATTGTCCAACCATGCTCATCAAATGGTGTTAAAGTGTAAAAGTCCGATTTTGTAGAAATAATAGAAAGGTCATAAATACGATTTTCCATTGGTTTTGTGTACATCATCAAAACATATCCAAAACAAAAAAATAGGATAGCAAAGATAAGGATGGAACATAATTTATAAAATATTGGTTTCAAAGCATACCTCCTTGTGTAATGGTTTTTTATGCACTGTATCATTAAGTAAAAGTAATGTCAATTATTATTTTGCATGAATCCCTTTTTCCATTCATGTAAAATAACGTCCATTCATGTAAAAGCTATTGCATTTTTAATAAAATATTTTATAATCAACGAGCAACGAAAAAGAGAAGTAGAATTGCATTTTATGCTCTTTTAATGCATTTCGTGCAAGTTTGTGGCTATTAGAAGTTTTTTATGCTATAGTACGGATTTGTACTTTGAATACTATAAAGTTAAAGTAGGAAAAAGATGATTTATATTAATTGTTTTGATGTATCAGAAGTGACTATAGAACAGTATGATAAATGTTATAGAATGGCTTCTGAAGAAAGAAGAAAGAGAGCAGATAGATATCAAACATTAGAACATTCTAAAATATGTATTTTCTCAGAAGTATTATTAAGGTATAGTTTCTTTCAAATATATGGAAATAGCATAGAATTGCATATAGAATGTAATACATATGGAAAGCCCTATATAAAAAATGCAGAAGATTTCTTTTTTAATATTTCTCATTCAGGAAAATGGATAGTTATTGCATTTGGTAGCCATGAGGTAGGAGTGGATATAGAACAAATCAGGTGGAATTCTAGTTTAGAAAAAGTTGCCTCTATGTGTTGTACAAAAGAAGAAAGAGAGTATATTTTTTGTGATACGAAAGAGAGTGATATTGCAAAACGATTTACAAAAATATGGACATTAAAAGAATGTTATATGAAATTTTTAGGGAAAGGATTTTCTACAGGTTTTTTATCTTTTTCTGTAGATGGAAAAAATGAAACAGTAAAAGATGATTTAGGGGAGCAAATCATAATAAAAAGTAATATGTTAGGAAATGACTACATACTTTCTGTATGTAGCAAGGAAGAGAGTGCAAGCATAAATAAAATAACAATGGAAACAATAGGAGAGTTTGTAGATGTCAATATTTCAATGGATAAAAAATAAAATGAATAGTAATATGGAAAATGACCGTTTAAAAGATTTGAAAGTGAAATGTCCAAACTGTGAAAAGGTATATACAGGGCTTGAGGAGTATGAACAGTTCTATATATGTCCAGATTGTGGAACATATATGAAAATTGGAGCATTAGAACGTATTAGTATGATAACAGATAAAGATACGTTTGAAGTATGGTTTGATGATATGGAAGATAGTAATCCATTAGAAGATGAAACTTATGCAGAGAAATTGGCAACAGCAAGAGATGTGAGTGGTGTTTCTGAGGCAGTTATTGTTGGTCGTGCAAAAATTGAAGGAGAAGATGTTGTACTTGGTGTATGTGATGCTAGTTTTATTATGGGAAGTATGGGATATGTCATGGGAGAACGTATTACAAGAGCATTTGAAGAAGCAACAAAACTTCGTCTGCCAGTCGTGATGTTTTGTTGTTCGGGTGGTGCTAGAATGCAAGAAGGAATTATTTCTTTAATGCAGATGGAAAAAACTTCTGCTGCCATAAAACGTCATTCCGATGCAGGACTTTTTTATTGTTCTATTTTAACCGACCCTACCATGGGTGGTGTAACAGCAAGTTTTGCTACATTAGGAGATGTCATTTTAGCAGAGCCGGGAGCAAAAATTGGTTTTGCAGGACCAAGAGTAATTCAGCAAACGATAGGGCATGAGTTACCGGAAGGTTTTCAGAGAGCAGAGTTTTTATTAGAACATGGAATGGTGGACCAAGTAGTAGAACGAAAGCGTATGAAGGAACTGCTTCATTTCTTAATAAAAGCAAATAATGCAGAGAAAAAGAGTTTTCATATAACACAACCAAAAGTTGATTGGGATAAATTAAAGGAAGCAGAAGTATTTTCAGAAAAAACACCATGGGAAAAGGTAAAACTTTGCAGAAGCAATGAGCGTTTAACATCATTGGAATATATTTCAGAAATTTTTGAAAATTTTGAAGAATTTCATGGAGACCGTTACTATGATGATGATAGAGCATTGATTGGTGGAGTTGGATTTTTAGATGAACAGCCAGTAACGATTTTAGCAGAATTAAGAGGAACTACGATGGCTGAGTGTATGGAACGAAATTTTGGTATGCCGATGCCAGATGGATATCGCAAGGCAGTGCGTCTTATGAAACAGGCAGAGAAATTTAACAGACCGATTATCAGTTTTATTAGTACACCGGGAGCATTTTGTGGTGTGGATGCAGAAGAACGAGGACAGGGGGAAGCGATTGCAAGAAGTATTATGGAAATGTCAGCATTAAAAGTACCTGTACTTTGTATTTTGATTGGTGAAGGTGGAAGTGGTGGTGCACTAGCAACAGCAGTAGGAAATCAAGTTTGGATGATGGAACATTCCACCTATGCGATTTTATCACCAGAAGGATATGCTTCGATTTTATGGAAAACGAATGATAGAGCACAGGAAGCAGCAGCAATGATGAAAATAACTGCACAAGACTTGAAACAAATGCAGATTATTGATAGAATTGTTCCTGAATTTGGTGGGGCAACGAAAGAAAATTTAATACCAATCACAGATTATATGAAAAATGGTATTCGACAATTTTTAATTACGTATGGTAAAATGACACCAGAAGATATTGCAGAAGATAGATATCAGAGATTTAGACGTTTTTAATAGAAAATGAAAAATGGAGGTTTCTTATGAAAGAAAAAATAGCAATTGTTGGAATAGGTTGTGTATTTCCAGATGCAATGGACTTTACGGAATATTGGAGAAATATTGTAGAAGGAAAAGATTCCGTTCGTGATATTTCTGGAAAGTTTTGGGAAGCATCTGATTTTTATGATGCAGACCCAAAAGCACCGGATAAATTTTATACTACAAATGGGGCAACCGTAGACGATGTAGAGTTTGATTCTATGGAATTTGGAATTTCTCCTATGGTTATGCAGTCCACAAGTTCGGAACAGTTATTTTCTTTGATTGCAGCAAGGCAGGCGTTGATTGATGCTGGTTTATATGGAAAAAATGCAAAAGCTTTTAATAAGGAAAAAACAGGTGTTATCATTTCTGCACCAACAGGAAAGAATGCCTTTGAATTAAGCCATCGAAGTGAAGCACCAAAAATTCATCAGATTTTAACGAATAATGGGATTCCAAAAGATGTTGCTGACCGTGTGGTAGAAAAATATAAGTCTACCTTAAGTGAATGGACAGAAGATAATAACCCAGGTTATATTCCAAATGTTGTTGCAGGACGAATTGCAAATCGCTTTGATTTGGGTGGAATATCTTGTAGCGTAGATGCAGCATGTGCTAGTAGTTTAGCAAGTTTGAAATTTGCAGTGGATGAGTTACAAAATGGTAATTGTGACGTTATGCTTGCGGGTGGTGCAAATTTAGATGTTTCAGCAACTGCATTTACTTCATTTTGCAAGACTCCTGCTATTTCTAAAAAAGGAAAAATCACTCCTTTTGATGCAACAGCAGATGGGATGATTTTAGGTGATGGAGTTGGTATTGTTGTATTAAAAAGATTATCTGATGCAAAACGTGATGGAGACAAAATATATGCGGTAGTTCGTGGTGTAGGTTCTTCTGGTGATGGACGTGCAAAGAGTATTTATGCACCTAGTAAAGAAGGACAAATTCGTGCATTGCGTCGTGCTTATGAAGATGCACAAGTAGAACCAGAAAGCATTGGTTTAATTGAAGCACATGGAACAGGAACAGCAGCGGGAGATGCATGTGAAATTAGTGCAATTTCCGAAGTTTATCATAAAAATAATAATAGTCGTGATACTATTATTGGTAGTGTAAAGAGTCAAATTGGACATTTGCGTATGTCCGCAGGTGTGGCAGGATTTATTAAGGTAGCTTTAGCACTTCA
>CALASV010000216.1 GCA_937888895.1 uncultured Clostridia bacterium
ATTTACATCCCGGTCTTGCTTTGGTTGTGTTTTCTGGATTTCCTATTTTTGTAATTTATTTATTTTCTATTAAAAAGTTGCAAAGAGTAGCATGGCAAGTACAAGCAAATAAACAGTCGAATTATACAGCATATCTTGCAGAAAGTATCAATGGAGAGCGTGTAACACAAAGTTTTGCAAGAGAAGAACATAATAGTAAAATCAATCAAGAACTTTCCGAAGAAGCAAAAAAATCTTTCATGAAAGCAGTTACGATTAATCATAGTATTTGGCCAATTACAATGGTTTTAACTAAAATTACAACGTATGCACTTTATATTGTAGGAATTTTGTATTTTAGAGAAAGCTTAGAAGTTGGTGTCATTATTGCAATGACAACGTATGCAACTCGTTTTTGGACTCCAATTCAAAATATTAGTATCAATTATAATGAATTAGTTAATACGATTTCTTATTTAGAGCGTATTTTTGAATTGATGGATGAACCTGTTACCATAACAGATGAACCAAATGCAAAAGTATTGCCAGAAATGAAAGGCGATGTAAAGTTTGAACATGTTGTATTTGAATATGAAAAAGATAGACCAATTTTGAAAGATGTAAGTTTTCATGCAAAAGCAGGAGAGAGTATTGCTTTAGTTGGACCAACAGGAGCAGGAAAATCTACCGTTGTCAATTTAGTTTCTAGATTTTATAATATAAAAAGTGGAAAAGTGTTAATTGATGATGAAGATATTTCTAAAGTGACACTTCGTTCGATTCGTAGCCAAATGGGTATTATGTTGCAAGATTCCTTTATCTTTTCTGGTACGATTATGGATAATATTCGTTATGGTCGCTTAGATGCAACTGACGAAGAATGTATGGAAGCAGCAAAACGAGTATATGCCGATGAATTTATTCGAAAACTTCCAAATGGTTATTATACAGAAGTCAATGAGCGAGGAGATGAATTGTCCGTAGGACAGAGACAATTATTATCTTTTGCTAGAACATTACTTAGCAACCCTAAAATTTTAATTTTGGACGAAGCAACTTCTTCAATTGATACAAAGACAGAATTATTGGTACAAGAAGGTATTAAACAATTATTAAAAGACCGTACTTCCTTTATTGTAGCACATCGTATTTCGACAATTAAAGGTTGTGACCGTATTATGTATATTAGTGGTGGTACGATTGCAGAAAGTGGAAATCATGAGGAATTGATGCAAAAGAAAGGCTATTATTATCAATTGTATAATTCTCAATTAACAAATGATTAAGAACAGATAGAATAAAAGAGAATTAAGTTAGAAAGGTTTATAATTAGTTAGAATGTTAAGAATCAATGGGAGACGAAGTAAAGGAGTTGATTTCGTGGCAAATTTGTTTGAATATTTAGAGTGGCGTGGAGATTTGACATTTGAACAGTCAGAATTAAATGAAGTAGATAGTTTAATTTTGTCTTGGTTTTCTTATACGGCATTGGACGGTATTGTACCAGCAGATTGTTCAGAACTAAATACAATTACAATAAAAGAGGCAGCAGAGCAATTTTTTCTAACACATGATTTAGATAAAATTTTAAATGAAAGTATTTCATTTACAAGGTCTTGTGTACTGTTGTTGCAAAAATTGGCACAAACGCCTCGTTTTCAATCATTAAGATTAACAGGTTTTGTTAATCACATTGATTATCAACAAGAAACACAGTTTTGTGCGATGACCATATTGCTTCGGAAAAATCGTACAGTAGTAGTATTTCGCGGAACAGATGATACATTAATTGGCTGGAAAGAAGATTTTAATATGAGCTTTCTTCCAGTTATTCCAGCACAAAGTATGGCGCTTTCCTATTTAGAAAATGTAGCCGAACAAATCAAAGGGAAATTTTATGTTGCTGGACATTCCAAAGGAGGAAATT
>CALASV010000217.1 GCA_937888895.1 uncultured Clostridia bacterium
TACAAAAACCAACATTAGTAATAGCACATAATAAGACATTAGCAGCACAGCTTTATGGAGAATTTAAAGAATTTTTCCCTGAGAATGCTGTGGAATATTTTGTTTCATACTATGATTATTATCAGCCGGAGGCTTATGTGCCATCGACAGATACTTATATAGAAAAAGATTCTGCGATTAATGATGAGATTGATAAACTGCGACATTCGGCAACGGCAGCTTTAACAGAGCGAAATGATGTCATTGTGGTAGCAAGTGTATCGTGTATTTATGGTCTTGGTAGTCCAATTGATTATCAAAATATGACAGTGTCATTACGCCCGGGCATGATAAAAGAGAGAGATGATGTATTAAAAAAGTTAGTAGAAATTCAATATACGAGAAATGATATGGATTTTAAACGAGGTACATTTCGTGTTCGTGGGGATGTTGTAGAAATTTTTCCAATTTCTAATGCAGATGTGGCAATTCGTGTGGAATTTTTTGGAGACGAAGTAGACCGTATTACAGAGATTGATGTAGTAACGGGAGAAGTAAAGTGTTCCTTAGAGCATACCGTAATTTTCCCAGCCTCTCATTATGTAGTAGCACCAGAAACATTACAAGAGGCTTTAATGGATATTGAGGCAGAATTAAAAGAGAGAGTGAAATATTTTAAGAGTGAGGATAAATTATTAGAGGCACAGCGAATTTCCGAGCGAACGAATTTTGATATGGAAATGCTTCGGGAAACTGGTTTTTGTTCAGGGATTGAGAATTATTCAATGCATTTATCAAGATTAAAGCCGGGTGACCCACCAAATACATTATTAGACTATTTTCCAGATGATTTTTTAATTATTGTAGATGAAAGCCATATTACAATACCACAGATTCGAGGAATGTATGCAGGTGACCAATCAAGAAAAAGTACATTAGTAGACTATGGGTTTCGTTTACCTTCGGCAAAAGATAATCGTCCATTGAATTTTTCAGAGTTTGAAAGTCATATTAGTCAAATGCTGTTTGTTTCAGCAACTCCTTCGGTATATGAAGCAGAGCATGAGCTATTTCGTACAGAACAAGTCATTCGTCCAACGGGACTTCTTGACCCTATCGTAGAAGTGCGAAAAACAAAGGGACAGATTGATGATTTATTAGCTGAAATTAGAAAAGAAGTAGAGCAAAAAAATAAAGTATTGGTGACAACACTGACGAAAAAGATGGCAGAGGATTTGACCAATTATTTAAGAGAAGTTGGTGTTCGAGTAAAATATTTACATTCGGATATTGATACATTAGAGCGTTCGGAAATTATTCGTGATATGCGTATGGATGTATTTGATGTATTAGTGGGGATTAACTTGTTACGAGAAGGTTTAGATATTCCAGAAGTTAGTTTAGTAGCAATTTTAGATGCAGATAAAGAAGGTTTTCTTCGTTCGGAAACTTCGTTGATTCAAACGATTGGTCGTGCAGCTAGAAATGAAAATGGTCGTGTCATTATGTATGCAGACAATGAAACAGATTCGATGAAAAAAGCAATTTCAGAAACGAATCGTCGTAGAGAAATCCAACAAAAATATAATGAAGAACATGGAATTACACCAAAGACGATTCAAAAAGCAGTGCGTGACTTAATTCGTATTTCAAAAAAAGCAGAAAAACAGACCTATGAATTAGAAAAAGATATGGAATCCATGTCAAAGAAAGAATTAGAAGCTGTGATTAAAAAGATGAGTAAAGAAATGCATACAGCTGCTGCCGATTTGAATTTTGAAAGAGCAGCCGAACTTCGAGATAAGATTTTAGAGTTAAAGAGAGAATTATTAAAGTTAAAGTAGTCTATTTTATGAGATACAATAGTAATTATTTGCTTGAGAGTAAGTAACTTATGAATATTTGATGAATTTTGGCTAAGGCTATTTTAGATAAAATAAGAACTTAAAAAATTATTTTTCATAGGGGAAAAAAGTATGTCAGAAAAACGAAATTATATAAAAATTAGAGGAGCAAAGGAACATAATTTAAAAGGAATTAGTATTGATATTCCAAGAGACCAGTTTGTTGTTTTAACTGGTTTATCAGGTTCAGGAAAATCTTCTCTTGCTTTTGATACGATTTATGCAGAAGGACAGCGTCGATATATGGAGTCGTTGTCCTCTTATGCCAGACAATTTTTAGGTCAGATGGAAAAACCAAATGTAGAAAGTATTGAGGGACTTTCTCCTGCGATTTCGATTGACCAAAAATCAACCAATCGAAATCCACGTTCTACAGTTGGAACAGTAACAGAAATTTACGATTATTTTCGTTTATTATATGCTAGAATTGGTATTCCACATTGTCCAAAGTGTGGTCGTGAAATTAAAAAACAGACCGTAGACCAAATGGTAGATGAGATTATGAAACGACCAGAGAGGACAAAGTTTCAGTTATTAGCTCCTGTGGTACGAGGTCGTAAAGGGGAACACGTTAAAGTATTTGAACAAGCGAAAAAAGCAGGTTATGTACGTGTGCGTGTCGATGGAAATCTGTATGAATTAACCGAAGAAATTAAGTTAGAGAAGAATAATAAGCATAATATAGAGATTGTAGTAGACCGTTTGATGGTGAAAGCAGGTATGGAGCAACGACTTGCAGATTCTTTAGATAATGTATTAAGTTTAAGTGATGGGCTTGTCATTGTAGAGTATATTGGAAATGAACAAACTTCTTCCGAAGAAGTAATGATGAGTCAAAATTTTGCTTGTCCAGATTGTGGGATTAGTATTGAAGAATTAGAGCCAAGAGCATTTTCTTTTAATAATCCATTTGGTGCTTGTCCAGAATGTCATGGAATTGGTATTAAAATGGAGTTTTCCGAAGAACTGATGATACCAGATAAAAGTCTTAGTTTAAGCCAAGGGGCAATCGTAGCAATGGGTTGGCAATCTGCGAGTGACTCTAGTAGTTTTTCTGGTTCTTTATTGACAGCATTAGCCAAACACTATCAGTTTAGTTTAGATACTCCTTATGAGGAACTTCCAGAACATATTCGTCGTATGTTAATTTATGGTACAGATGGAGTTTCTGTAAAAGTACATTATACAGGTCAGCGAGGTACTGGAATTTATGATGTCGCTTTTGAAGGTCTGATTAAGAGTATGGAAAAAAGGTATCGAGAAACAGCTTCTGATACAATGAAGCAAGAATATGAAGAATTTATGACAACAACTCCTTGTACCCTTTGTAAAGGAAAACGTTTGCGTAAAGAAGTATTAGGTGTGACCGTTGGAGATAAAAATATTTCTGAAGTTACTGATTTCGCAGTGAGAGATTTATATGATTTTATGAATCAGTTGCAATTAACACCAATGCAAGAGCAAATTGGAGAGATGATTTTAAAAGAAATTAAAGCACGAATTAAGTTTTTAATTGATGTAGGCTTAGATTATTTAACATTATCTCGTAATGCAGGTTCATTATCTGGTGGTGAAGCACAGCGTATTCGTTTAGCAACGCAAATTGGCTCTGGATTAGTTGGGGTTGCGTATATTTTAGATGAACCAAGTATTGGGTTACATCAAAGAGATAATGATAAGTTACTTTCTGCCTTGAAACATTTGCGTGATTTAGGAAATACATTGATTGTTGTAGAACATGATGAAGATACCATGCGTGCAGCAGATTATATCGTAGATATAGGACCAAAGGCGGGAGTGCATGGTGGTGAAGTTATCGCGACTGGTACGGCTGAGGACATTATGAAATGTAAGAAGTCTTTAACAGGAGCATACTTAAGTGGTCGTATCAAGATTCCAGTGCCAGAAGAACGTAAGAAACCGACAGGATTTATCAGCATCAAAGGTGCTCGTGAGAACAACTTAAAGAATATCGATGTAGATATTCCGCTTGGTGTTGTGACTTGTATTACGGGTGTATCTGGTTCCGGTAAGAGTTCGCTTACCAATGAGATTTTATATAAGCGTTTGGCAAAAAGTCTGAATCGTGCAAGATGTATTCCAGGTAAGCATGACGATATATTAGGCTTAGAACAATTGGATAAAGTTATTGATATTGACCAGTCACCAATTGGTAGAACGCCACGTTCCAATCCAGCGACTTATACAGGGGTATTCGATATCATTCGTGACCTGTTTGCTGCTACAACGGATGCAAAGGCAAGAGGTTACAAAAAGGGACGATTTAGTTTTAATGTAAAAGGTGGACGATGTGAAGCTTGTAGTGGTGATGGTATCTTAAAAATCGAGATGCACTTTTTGCCAGATGTCTATGTGCCATGTGAAGTATGCGGTGGCAAGCGATACAATCGTGAGACTCTTGAAGTAAAATATAAAGGAAAGAGCATCTACGATATTTTGGATATGACAGTGGAAGATGCGGTAGAATTCTTTAAGAATGTACCATCCGTACTTCGCAAGATTCAAACCTTATATGATGTGGGACTAGGCTATGTAAAATTGGGTCAGCCATCCACGGAGTTATCTGGTGGTGAAGCGCAACGTATCAAGCTTGCAACAGAGCTTAGCCGTAAGAGTACAGGCAAGACAATTTATATCTTGGACGAGCCAACGACAGGACTTCATTTTGCCGATGTGCATAAATTGGTAGAGATACTGCATAGACTAGCAGCAGATGGCAATACTGTTGTAGTTATTGAACACAATCTGGATGTTATCAAGACCGCGGATTATATCATAGATATGGGACCGGAAGGTGGCGATGGCGGTGGTACAGTTATCGCACAAGGTACACCAGAAGAGGTGTGTCAGGTCGCAGAATCTTACACGGGACAGTTCTTAAAACCATATTTAGAAAAATAATAATGTATTTCATTAAATTTTTATTTGAAAAATGGAACAAATTGTATATAATAAGACTAAACATGGAAAAATGTGTTTAATGGAGATTTTGTACCCATTTGCAAAATCCTGACTATATACGATTATTTTCGAAAGGAGACATACATTATGATGGGAAGCGATATCGGTATCGATTTAGGTACTGCCAGTATTTTAGTATATATTAAAGGAAAAGGCGTTGTATTAAAAGAGCCTTCCGTAGTAGCATTTGATAGAGATACAAACAAAATTAAAGCAATCGGTGACGAAGCAAGATTGATGCTTGG
>CALASV010000218.1 GCA_937888895.1 uncultured Clostridia bacterium
AGGGATTACAAGCATTTAATGTTGAGTCTGCACCGATTACTCGATACAGAGGGTAGTCTATTTGATAAAAAATCTATACTTCTGTCTTTATTAATACAGATTTGTATAAATTTTTCGTAACAGTTTCGTTACCCATCGAAGATGTTCTCCTACTTTCAAACGGTCATTTGTACAAAAAGGACATGGTTCATCCAATCCTTGTAAAAGCTTATAACATTTTTTACCTATGTAATCCTCTTTTTTTTCTAAACCATGCGCTTTCATTCCTGCTCGTGTTAAATATATCATCTCATATTTTTCCATATCAACAATATAAGAAATGCCACTTGCTTCTTCCAAAATCAAAAGACCATATTCTTCATGATTCATACTTTTTATATTCCTTTCTCTTATCTTTACAGTAAACTCTCTTTTTATAAAGTGTTTCAATTTTACTTGAAAGCAGTAATAATGTCAATTTCAAATTAGTCTAAAATAGTATAAAATTTCACAAATAAAGCCCTCATGTTAAATGTATATCAACATGGGGCTTATTTATTCGGGTCAATCTAATATTTGCAATTCATTTCGCTACTTACTCATAACTAAACAGCTACTATTGTAGGCTATTTGGTTAGATTACATATACATAATTTCCACCAAACGAATTTTTTAAATTTCTCGCTTGGTCTAAAGTAAAACTAGAATCTATCTTTACAAATTCAAAGTTATTTATTAAGCTATCTAAATAAATATCTGCTAAACTCTTGCTTATAATTAAAAACTCCGTATTTAGACTAAATGGACATATATCATTTATATCATAATTTTTACCAGTTGGGTTTCCATTAGCATCAAATTCCTCTACAAGTAACACTTCTTCTTTTTTTGATGATATTTCACATCCATATTGAAAATTATGATGAAACTTAGTTACACAAGAAATATCTACCTCATCTATAAGAAATGTTCTTTTTTTGAGCTGCATAATTACATACTTCAAATAATCGTCATCTGTCAATTCTTCTATCCCTTTTAATGCAAATCTATCCATCCTACTATACACAAATGTTTCATATAATGGTAATATTAAATGAAATCCATCTGACTTTGGTCTACTTATCTCTATCTCACATAGTTCACAACCACTAAACTTTATATCATCAAACTTATAATTAGTACTATGATTATTTACACCATCTATAATGCGAAATTCCAAATTATTTTGTATTTTCAAATTCTCTAACATTCTATGATTTCTACCATTACTTGTATCTGTATAAAGATTGATAGTTTTATTTAATAGTTTATATCTTGACATTGTTCCTTTCTCCTTTCTATTGAAAGCAATTTTAATTTTCTTATTTACACAATAATACATAGGAATATTTTAGTCAATATAAAAGTCACTTTTTAAATTAATTTCTCATTTTTTCACTATATTTTCTATTCTATTTTCATCTTTTTCTTTATTTTTTCATACCTTTTACATTTCATTTCCCTCTTATTCTTTTCATTTTCCTTCATTTTGCCACAGTTGTTTTTTATATTTCATTCGTTTTAACCAAAATAAAAAAATACCCCACAAAACTGTGAAGTATTTTTACCTTTTCTCAATAAAATGAATATTTAAAATTTACTTTTCTGCATTCAAATCCTCATATTTCATTATTATACTTAACCAATCATATTTCTCTTTCATTTCATTAAAAACATTTTTTCTTAATTCTTTATCACATTCCTTAATGTTATCAACTGTAATATTTTTCAAATTATCATATAACGACTTCATTTCTTTATCTAAAACACCACCATCTAAATCCACCAAAAAATAATAATAAAGTCTTTCTAATTCATTGCCATTATTGTTCTGTTTCAATTTATCAAAAACCTGTTCTAATTTTCCTAACATCTCCTTCCTATCATTCTTCCTATAGCTTTTCTTACTAGCTGTGTCTGCTGTCTTTTTATATCTACAGTTCATATAGTCTTTCCATTCTTTTATATCAATTTCTCCTATCTTAAGTATCTTCTCACCTAAAATAAACTCCTTTGACAAACCAAGTTTTTTAAGCTTACTGTTTTTAAACTCCCACTTTCTTTTTAACTTAACATATTTTACATTTTTAGCACCTTGCCGAATCATACTATACGAATTTTCAGTAATTCCTATGAGACCATAAAAATACTCTTTTGTATGCTTGTCACCTTTTGCTTTATTACAATACTCCCAAAGCTTTTCTATAATAAAATAATTTATTTGATTTCTAAACAAAACCTTCTCTTCTTCTTTCATTTTTTCCCATTCTTGCAATTCTTCTTGGTTTTTCCAACCTTTTATTTCATCTAATGCATCTATCATTATATTTTTTCTCCTTTTATTTTATATAATACTTTTATTCTTAGAAAAAATCACTCAACTATTAGTATAATAACATTTTACCATAGTTTTTATTTAATCTCAAATTCTGTTGCTAAATAATAAGTATCCATCCTTTTTGTCGAGAAAACATATACTTTCTTCACAATCCGATATTTCCCTTGTGGCAATTCTCCATACCATTTTTTCCAATTTGTTGGTATCACTATTGTCTCTCCATCTGGAATATTATATGCTACATCTTTCCACAATCCATCTATTAACTCATCCAATCGACACCATATTCCACTTCCTTCCATATTCCGTCTATCAGTTCATCCATTCTGTGCCATTCTCCGTCTTCGTATCTTTGAATAGAATACCATTCTCCTGTAAAAAGTTCATTACCACTTTCATTAATTATTTCAATATCCCCTTCCCATGATTTATACTTTTCCATTATCATAATCACATCTTCCAACGAGTTGATTTCTTCGCTATACTCAACTTGTGAAATCAGCTTTGTATGGTCATCTGGACTAAGTCCAAACATTTCCCAAAATGCATCATCTGCCTCATCACTAATGGAATGTCCGCCCCATGAGCCAAATACTAGAGAACCACAATCATCTGTACCTTTGAATACTACTACTGTTTCTCCATTTTCTAATGTAAGTGTCAGTTTTGCTCCATATCCACAATCACCTACCCCTGTCAATTTTGCACTCTTTAAAATTTCCTCTAATTGTGAAAAATGAATTTCGTCAAGATACAAAGATTCCTCTAACCAACTGCAATCCAAACGTGCTTCTGTTATGGAAACCGTAATGTTTTTAGGACTTTCAAACTCATATCCACATTTTTCTACTGCCAAATCCAAAACGGATTGTGGCACTTTGTTTTCTGAATAATAGTATGATTCTCCATTTATTCTTAAAATTGCTCCAAATCCATATCCATCTGTAATCTTTTGTGTATCTTCTGCTAAAATACTCTTTGCTAGTTCTTCTGTTAATGAAATATTTTCTATAATTTCACCATATTTTTCAGAAACCATCAAGATACTCAAATATGGTTCTTCCACATCATTTAATGCAATTCCACGAGCTATGGCATCCTCAATATACTGTCTACCTCTGGTAGGGTCTAAATACTTGCTAAACGTAGAGTGCAATTCTTGCTTAGAATCTATAGGTTGAATAAAAATATATTCTGAATCTGCTGTCCGATACATCCAGCTATTCTCTATTACATATCCCTCATCTGTAATTGCCTGTACTCCATACTCATCCTTAATTCTATCCATAGCTTCATAATTTTCTTCCATATAGAAAATCTGATACCTTTTATCACTCGTATGTCCCATATCATACATTTTATAAAGTGGACTATTACTCACATCATTGTTGTAATGCCCAACAATATAAGAAGTTTCTCCATTCATGCTTTCTCTTGCTATAAGTGTATACTCATTTAAAAGCTCTCCATACTCCAAAAGGACTTCTGCTCTTTTCATTTCAGACATATCTCGAAACTTTATATCAGATGCAGATAACTCCAAGTAATACGCCAAATCCTGTAAAACAGCATTTACTTCTGTTTGTTCTAAATCAGTCAATACCGTTTCCTGATTCGTATCTGTTTCATCCAAATCTGGCACACTGCTGTCTTCTTCTGATTCAATCCTAACCTCCACATTACGAACAGTTACATAAACATAAATATCTTCTGTTGTGAGATTTTGCATATTTACGCCTATTTTGAACCATGCACCTTTTTCTACTTCCATTTTCACAGGCATTCCCGATGTCATATAAGTAGATTCATAAACATTCTCCTCGTTGTATTCTACTGGTAACAGAATCACTTCTGTATCTCCTACTCCTTCTCCATTTTTAATGGTTAAAATATTACTCTTAGGACAAATTTCTTCATCAGAATAACAAAATTCTGCTGTACTTCCTGCTGGTATTGTTACTCTTATTTGATACTCTCTAGTAGGATTTGTCAAAAAACAGATTGCAACGATAACACATACAACGATTGCTATCATTGTAAGCCAAAATGTGGGCTTTTTATAATTCAATACTGATTTCACTCTTTCTTTCACTCCTACTTCTCCAAAGGCAAGGGGACATACCAAAATCAATCGTCTCTGCGAGGCACAGGACAACAATACTCTAGAATACTCTTTCTTATCCCCAAAACTCATATCCTTAATTACTTTTTCATCACAAGCCAGTTCAATGTCCTTACATAGCATTATATAAGCAATAAGGCAAAGAGGATTGAACCAATAGATACACAAAAGTAAGTAGCCAAATGGCTTCCATAAATAATCTTTTCTTCTTAGGTGAGCTTTTTCGTGTGCAATAATATAATCCATCTCATTCTCATTTAAAGCAGAAGACAAATAAATCCTTGGCTTGATAATACCCAAAATAAAAGGCGACTTTACTGTATCACAAATATAAATGTTTTCTTTGTAGTGTACAGATTCTCTTACACATAGGCGTAACCTCACTATACTCACCACTGCAAAAATAAGAAGCACTACCATTCCACATAACCAAATACTCCCTGCAATTTCTTCAAATACTTGTAGTGGTGCCACACTTTCCATTTCCTGATATGTAAACGTTTCTACCAACAGTGGATTTACTGTATTCTCTATAATAGATAAATTACTATCTACTGATGGCACATAAGGTATTATCTCTCCCTCTACTATAGTACTAGACCTAATAGGCTCGGCACTCGGTTGCAAACTATATGCACTTTCTATAGAAAACGGACAAATCAGTCTTATTGCCACTACTCCCCATAATAAACAATTAATCCATTTAGGTATTTTTCTGAATAGAAAGCGAATACATAATACTGCTAAAATTAACCAACTAGCTGTAATACTCATATTTAATATTTTCAGAAAAACATCAGCAAGAATCATATCTCCGACCTCCTTTTAGTCATTCTCATAATTATCCAGCATCTGACGAAGCTCTTTTACCTCTTTTTCTGATATCCCTTTCCCCTTTAAAAAAGCAGCCAGAAAGCCCGGCAGAGAGCCTTCAAAGGTTTTATCAAGAAATTGTCTGCTTTCGGAATATTGAATTTCCTCTTTGCTATATAACGAAGTCACAATACCATCCTCATTTTTCAAAATTCCTCTCTCGCAAAGGCGTTTCAGTACGGTGTAGGTGGTAGTTCGTTTCCATTCCAGTTCTTCACCACACAAACCGATTAATTCTTTCACAGAAACAGGCTCTTTCTCCCAGACGATACAGGCAAATCGATATTCACTTTCAAAAATTTTCGGTGTTTCCATTGTTCCACCTCCTTTGTCTAATCCATTAGTCAATTGTAGTCTAGCACATTAGACAGGACATGTAAATCGCTTCATGAAATCTTAATAAATAACAAAA
>CALASV010000219.1 GCA_937888895.1 uncultured Clostridia bacterium
GCACACTCGGGACTTTCACCCGTTAGAGAACGCCCATGTCGGGCAAACCAAAAAAAACGAGTTCTCTTTCGAGAACCCGTTTTTTATTTGATTAGCTTACACTAAAATTAGTTAGCTTTCTGGATTGTCTTGTTAACGTCAACCTTCTGGATGTAGTAAACATCATCTAAACCTTCGCTTGCACGAACTCTAACTGTGATAGACTTAACAACGATATAATCATCAGTTTCAATCTTATCTACAGCAATGATATCATCAGTATCAAGCTTATTCCAATCAGAACCTTCTGCCCAGTTATCAGCACCAAGCTTGAAAGTAAGAGCATCTAAGATAATTTCATTTGTAGTCATCTTATCACTTATTAACTTATCCTGAGAAGCGAATGTAACCTTAGGAGTATCGTTTGTTACTTTGAACTTCACTTCGTATTCCTTGAAGCTAACGCCAGTCTTTCTAAATTCCTTGATTTCAAGAACTTTAGCCTTATAAGTACCAGCTGGAGCTTCTTTTACATGAAGAGCATCGCCACTAGCAACAGTTGCTGTTAAAACAACATCAAATGTACCATCCTCATTATCAACAACACCATAAGGAGCATCCTTATTAGTCTTATCATAATTACCTAAAACAGAACCGTCTGGCTTATAAACGATAAAGAATCTGTCGCCTACCTTAGCTTCTGTATCTGCTACAGTCTTCTTCTTAATATCACTTAATGCATCAGCACTAGCAAGTACTTGAATTGGCTCTGCTACTTCTCCTTCCTTTGCAGTACCATTAGGAACTAACTTATTCTTAGCACCATTCTGGTATTCAAAGAAGGAAATTACATTTCTTACTTCATCACTAGTAGTATCTTTGCTACGATTGATAGTAGTACTAAGTTCTGTTTTTGCAGTTTCTACTTCAAGTGTAGCCTTATTTGCATTAGGAGCAATTAAATCTACATCAAATGTAGTAGATACACCTTTATCTTTAACTGTTACCGCATACTTAACATCAAGCTTAGATACTGCAAAAATCTTGTTACCATTTTTATCTAACTTGTAACCATCTACTAATGTGTAACCATCTTTTTCTTCAGCCTCAGATAATTCAGTAGCCTTTACATACATATCAAGAGCAAGTGCTGTGTCTAAAGAATCAACAGTAAATGTATACTTACCAGTAATCCATTCATTTTTGTCATTTTCTTTCTCGTCTGCTGTATAAGTTGCTTCTTTCTTTACTCTATCAACGGATGTAGTTGCTTTAAGTTCAACAGTTTCATCACCAGCCCAAGCTTCACCATCCTGGTCAAGAAGTGTGATAACAAATTCTCTTTCAGTATGGTCACCACCAACTAAAATCTTGTTATTTGTTTCACTTACAGTTGCCTTAGCAATCTTTCTTTCTTCGATAACCTTAAATTCAGCACAGTCGATATCTTCTGTTTTTTCTGTCTTATCATTATATAGGGAAATAAGAATACCTGCGTTAGATACTTTACCCCATGTCTTAACATTAGTATCATCTACTACTACTTCAGCTACGTCAGTAGAGGAGAATACAACACTATATCCTTCATCTGCTAACTTGCTATCAGAAGCATCTTTATAAGTATCAGTAGTACAAGCAGAGTCAGTAACGAAAATGTTACCATAACTATCTTCTACTAAAGCTACGATATATACGCCTTCATCACCAGCACGAACAGTCTTCTTATTCCAGTCAATCTTTTCTTCTTTGCTTGGTCTAAAGAATGCCCAATCCTTAACACCTACGATTTCATAAGCAGGTTTTGCTTCAGATGTAACATCAATGAAAGCTTCTACTGTCTGTTCATCACCATTAGCATCTTCATAAGTATAAGTTGCCTTAACTGTAACTACTACACCAGCCTTATAGAAAGTAAGAATGCCTTCATATAAGTCTACATTTTCTTCGTCATATTCACCTTCAATAGCATATTCTATTGTTTCTGGTGCATAATTAGCAGCATCAGTTACATTTACATCGCCAGAGAATAACTTAGAAGAAAGTGCAACAGTAATATCATCTTCACCTTCATCGTTTGCAAATGCTCTACTATCTGCCATCTTTGTTTCGCCTTCATAAGATGTATAAGAGATTTCGATATCATCTACATAACCAAGAGTTGTTGTAAATTCTGTACCTTTATCTTCAGCACCTACAGTAATCTTATAAGTATCACCATCGCCGAATGCAGCATAAGTAGTAACGAAAACTTGTGTCTTATCGTTATCATTTACTTTGATTTCCTTAACTGCAAAATTTGTAGTACCAGACTTACGAACTTTAACAAGTGTTAAATCTTCTTTCTTTAATGCAGCTGCAACTTCTTCATCAGCAAATGTTAATACAATCTGCTTATCAGAAGCCTGAGCTACTTCATAGCTATTATCAACTTCAGCTTCAGCGATTGTAATAGTAGCTTCTACTGTTTCTTCATAACCATCTACAACAACACCTGTTGCAGTAAGAGTTACTTCACCAGCAGCAACTGCTGTTAAAACGCCATCTTCTACTGTAGCAATTGTTTCATCAGAAGATACCCATGCAAATTCATCAAAGTAAACGCCTGTGTAATCTTCAATAACAGTTTCACCATTCTTAAGTTCTGCCTGATAGTAAACGCCTAAATTAACTTCATCACCTACAGTAAATTCTGCTTCATCTAAATAAATATAACCTTCTTCACCTTCGTAGCAAGCGTCAACACCTGTAACTACGAATTCATCTTCTACTACTGGATCTTCTGGATCTTCTGGTTCTTCTACTACAGGATTACCAACAGTAATTTCTGTAGAAGCAACAACTTCACCATTTAAAGAGAATGTAAGAGTTGTGAAACCATCTTTAATACCTTTTACAATACCAGCGCCATCAACTGTAGCAACATCTGTATTAGAAGATGTCCATGTAGGATTCATATCCTGCCATCCTTCTGGAGCATTGATAAACCAGAAATCTACGCCATCCTTAGTATTAAGTAAAACGTGAGCATCTGTTACAGCTTCTAATGTGTTCTGGAAAGCTAAATAAACAGGAGCTGTTGTATCATTAGGAATATCCTTTACAGTAACCTTAGCTGTTGCTGTCCAACCATTAGATAAAGCGATTGTAATTGTTGTAACGCCTGCCTTCTTAGCAGTTACAATACCAGCTGCGTTAACTTCAGCTACAGCTGGAATAGAAGATGTCCATGTTGGGTCTAATTCAGCCCAATCAGCAGGAGCACCTACAAAACGAAAATCAACTGTGCGACCAGTAGCAAGAGTAATATCTGCTACCATAGTATCTCCACCCTGCATAGCGATGAATGCTTCGTCATCAGCGAATACAACACCAGCAGGAGCTACAGCAGAAACTGCCATAGTAAATGCCATTGTACCAGCAAGTTTCTTAATGAAACTTCTCATTTTTCTTTTCCTCCTTAAAATACGCATGTTCTTTTTTTCTTTTTTTGACTTGACAGAACCCACACACTTTTCATCGTCTGTTGAGCTGCTGTTTCAACAAAGTTTTTTAAATATGTAATGTTACTGTCTAGCCTTCTCCAATAACAAGGTGATTGTAGCAACAAAGTTTTTAAAAGTCAAGAGTTTTTTTCTCCATTTTGTTACCTTTCACCCGTCTGGACTTACCCGTGTTCAAAACAGAACTGAGTTTCCTTTTGGTCTTTTACGTCAAGTCATATATCGGTTAGGATGTGACATCAACTTAACGCTCCATTCCTTTTAAGAACCTCATTTCGCTTGACCTGTTGTAATAATGCCACTTATTTATGTCAAATCTATGGCATCCTTTTGTCATAATTGGTTTATTTTCATCTTTTTTTAAAAATATTCTAATTATATGTTAATTTTTTTGTTACAAAAAAGACATCTGTTCGAAACAAATGTCTTTTTTTACAATCTATTCCATTTTATTTTAATCCTAAAATACCCATCACTGTTTCCTTCATATTATCTTTATCACAAACCATTGTATGACGAACTGGTGCATTTCTAATTTCTTCAATTGCTTTTGGTACGCTTACTCCAGAAATTTCACTCAAACGGTCTACTAATACAAAATCATCTTCTGTTGTATTCTTACTTTCGATTGCTTCCATAACACTTCTTGTAAATTTATATGGACTTGCCGTAGATGCAATCACGGTCAATGTGTCATCATTTGTTTCTGTTTTATATTTCTCAAATACACTTGCTGCTACTGCTGTATGTGTATCAATCACATAACCCGTTGCTTCATAAATCGCATGAATCGTTTTCTTTGTTTCTTCTTCTGTTGCATAACCACCTACAAAATCATGCAATGTTTCTTGCATTTCTTTTGGAAGTTGGTAACTACCCTGTTCACGAAGCTGTTGCATTAAATCAGCATTGACTTTAGCATCTTCTCCTACGCAAGTATAAATCAAGCGTTCCAAATTGCTAGAAACAAGGATATCCATAGATGGTGAATTTGTCAAGATAAATTTTCTCTTTTTATCATAAGTTCCTGTTTGGAAGAAATCATATAATACTTTATTTTCATTGGAAGCACAAATTAACTTCTGAATTGGCACACCTAACTGTTTTGCATAATAAGCAGCTAAAATATTACCAAAATTTCCTGTTGGTACTACAACATTCATTGGTTCACCGAAAGAGAGTTTTTCTTGTGCCATAAGTGTTGCATACGTATATACATAATAAACAACCTGTGGCACTAAACGACCAATATTAATAGAATTTGCAGAGGAGAACTGATAACCTTGTTCTTTCATCATAGTTGCTAATTGTTTATCTCCAAAAATTTCTTTCACTCCTGTTTGAGCATCATCAAAATTACCACGAATTGCAACTACTGTTGTGTTATCACCAACTTGTGTTACCATTTGCTTTTCTTGAATCTTACTCACACCATCTTTTGGATAAAATACAATAATTCTTGTACCAGGTACATTCGCAAAACCAGCTAACGCTGCCTTTCCTGTATCACCAGAAGTCGCTGTTAAAATAACAATTTCAGACTTACTTTGATGCTTCTTTACAGCTGTTGTCAATAAATATGGCAAAATAGAAAGTGCCATATCTTTAAACGCAATCGTAGCACCATGGAACAATTCCAAATAGTAAGCTCCATTCGCCTCTCTTATTGGTGCAATCTCTTTTGTATCAAACTTCTCATCATAAGCACTTGTAATACAGTACTTTAATTCTTCTTCCGTATAATCGGAAAGAAATAACTTCATCACTTCATAAGCAATCTCTTGATAAGACTTACCCACAAGTTCCTCTAAAGAAACATCTAACTTCGGCAACTGCTCTGGTACAAATAAACCACCATCTTCAGCTAAACCCTTTAAAATAGCTTCGGATGCACTCACGAAACTACTATCATTTCTTGTACTTTTATAACGCATTTTTATGTACTCCTTATATTTATATTTATAGAAATTTATTGACAATAAAGAAAATATACTATAAAATAATATTATATAAAACGCAAGTAATTATCCGCTAGTCGGTTGAGCCTATATGTGGTGTATATGGCTAATAAAATTTCATTATTAACGCAAAAACAACCGCTTAGGACTGTGGGCGGTTATTTTTGTGCTTAATTTTATCTAGTAAGCGTACTATGTATGTAGAGAGAATACTACTTACAATTCTGCCTAAAATCCCTATCAAAAATTCTACAACTTCTGTCACGTATGAACCTCCTTTCTTAGCGAGGTATCTATATAAAACAGAACATTACTGCTCTGACGTGACTCAACCGCCTAACCATCTTATCTAGCCAAAATAAACTGTTTGGATAATTACTTGCTTTCATTATTCTACAAAATCTCACCCATATTGTCAATTATTTTCTATATAAAACTTAAGTATTAACTAAGCTATAATAGGGGCTATTGCAAAAGTAGAAATTTCTATTTTTACAATAGCCCCTTATTTATATCAGATAAATTCTATTACTTTGTAGTATAGAACCCATGTCCACCATGTGTAAATACTAACTTCAAATTCTTTTCAAACCATGCAGTACCTTTCTTACTTGCTCCTGTCGTCGACTTAAAGAATGTTGTTCCTCTAGAATAATCTTCTCCGTCTAACGCACGTTCCACAGCTTCTACTGTTTCTTCCGAAACGGTTACTCTAAAAATTCTTCCTGTTGTTACTGGTTGAAACTGTCCTTTATCAAAAATAACATCACTTACACTCGTTGCACCATTAAATCCTTCTTCTAAACGATTTAATATAACATTCGCTACTAAAATTTTACCTTTCATACCTTCGCCACTTGCTTCTGCTTCTACAATACGAAGTAACATCTGGTAATCATCATCTGTAATAGCAAAACGCTCTCCATGATAAGTTACAATGTGGTCTGTAGAGCTACTCATCAATTCTAAGTCACGGCTTTTTACTTCTGCCATTGCACGAGCTACAATCATCTTGCCAGAAAGAGCATCTTCATACATAATCTTGCAGTAAGTATCTTTCCAAATATCTTCTGTTGTTAAAATTGCAACTTCTTCTGTTTGAATCAATTCTTGTTCCATCATTACAGATGTTTGTGCATTTGCTTCTGTTACTTCTGCTTCTGATGTAAGTGCACTACTTGCAAGTCCTAAAAAAACTGTTCCTAAAACTACTAACCCTTTTTTTAACATATAATACCTCATTCTCTCCAATTGCAGTTACTCGTTTAGCAAGAATCCCCGACTTTCTTTTATTTAGCCAAACCGTAACGATTTTTGTTTTTTTGTTTCTTAACTTGCTTGAAGATTACAACAAAACTAGTGGTTTTGTCAATTACCTGTTTTTAATTTCGTGATTAATCCTAATTTTTTTTTCGCCTTTTTCGATAGCTTTTTTCTTTTCTATACAAATTACACAATTTTTCTTCCTTTTTTTATGAAATTTGTACATCTTTTTTCCCATTTTCAAATTCGTACTTATAGTGTAGACTACTTATAAAAAGTGCCTTTTTATGCACTTCTTCTAAAAAAGCCCTTATTTACGCTATTTTGCCAAGTTGAAAATTATAAAAAAACTCTACTTAGCACACGCTTATCTATTTATGAAAGGAACATTTTTATGCTCACCGGAGTCTACTTACAAAAGAAAAAAGACCAAACTCCACTATATCGTGCCTCGATTTCTCTCTTAGGAAAGCGTATTAGTTTAGGAAGTTTTGAAACGGAACAACGAGCACATGACGCATACTTAGAAGCACATTCCCTATTTTCAAGTGAACAGTCTACTACTGTTTTACTAGAACAATACTCTTCCGAACAACAAATTTTACCTTTTACTAAGTGGGTTGTTCTATTAAATTACCGAGATAATAAAATCTATATAAAGACACCTATTTACCTCGAAAAAAAATTCTTTACTTATTATTATAGTAAAGAATTTCATTTTAAATTTGATGTAGATGATTTGTTTTATTACTCCAACCATAAAATTATGAAACGTGGAAATCATCTGTTTGTCGCTGATTATGGTATGCAAGTCAATATTTTATCTCGCTATGGAATCAAAAATTACGCTGTCGCAGGAAAAGATTTTCGTTTTGTAAATGGAGACAATACGGATTATCGTTATCATAATATCGAAATTATCAATCGTTACCATGGAGTAAGTAAACAAACGATTCGAGGAAAAGACCGTTATACCGTTCGTATTCTCGTCAATGGCAATATTATTGTTGGACGCTATGCTACAGAACACGAAGCTGCTGCTGCCTATAATCGTGCTGCTATGATTTTAAAAGAACGAGGAGTAAAAAAGAACTTTCCTATTAATTATATAGAAGGAATCAATAGTATCGAATATGCCAATCTTCTTCATAAAGTACGTATTTCTTCCAAAATAAGAAATTTTAATTTAACCGAATTAAATAAGTCCCCCACTTCAAATGCGTAAAGCACTAAGTGGTGGGTAGGGGACTTATTTATGTCAGGTGGAGCTTAC
>CALASV010000220.1 GCA_937888895.1 uncultured Clostridia bacterium
TAACGTAAGTTCCATCTTCTGTAATCCATTCACGAGGAACGCATCTTTCATCGTTAGCAATCTTGTGAACATCTCTTACAGCAGTTCCACACTGATATGGGTCATCGGAAAGACGTTCTAATACTACCATCTGACCAGAATCACCTTCGTCTGCTGCCTTAACAGCTGCACCCCCTACCTGAGTAGCTTCCAAAACGTCTACACGGGAAGCAAGGTGAGAAGCAGAACGCTGAAGTGTACTAAATTCGATAGCACGAGTCTTACATCCTAATTCACCAGCAATGAAGTTTGCAAGATAAGCTGCCGTACCAGATAACTGTTTATGACCAAATGCATCAACAAAGTTAATGTCATTACCTAATTCACATACATATCTGCCATCTGCTGTACAAATACCTTCAGAAACAGCTACGATAACAGAAGTCTTTTCTTCTAAAAGTTTTGCTACTCTGTTCTTAAAATCCTGAACATCAAATGTGATTTCTGGAAGGTAGATTAAATCTGGACCATCACAGTCTTCACCCTTAGATAATGCAGTAGCACCTGTTAACCAACCAGCGTTACGTCCCATTACTTCTACGATAGTAACAAGACCCTTAGAATATTCTAAGCATAAGCTGTCACGGATAATTTCCTTCATTGCTGTACCAATGTACTTAGCAGCACTACCATAACCTGGTGTATGGTCTGTTAAAGCAAGGTCGTTATCAATTGTCTTTGGACAACCAATGAACTTTGTTGGATGACCAGTAACAATAGCATAGTCAGATAATTTCTTGATAGTATCCATAGAATCATTACCACCAATGTAGATGAAAGCTTCGATGTCAAGCTCATCTAAGATAGCAAAGATTTTTTCATAAACAGCTTTATCTTCGTGAATACCTGGTAATTTAAAACGGCAAGAACCTAAAAATGCGGAAGGAGTTCTCTTTAATACTTCTGCATCTAATTCTGTTTGGATATAATCAGATAAGTCTACATACTTTCCTTCTAATAATCCTTGAATACCATGAAGCATACCATATACTTTGTTTGCACCACGGTCTTTTGCAGTACGGTAAACACCAGCAAGACTGGAGTTAATAACTGAGGTAGGACCACCAGACTGTCCCACGATTACATTTCTTTTCATAATAACCTCCAAAAAAATTTTATCTTTTCTCTTTTCGATAGTACTTTTGACTGTCTTTTCTATTTTAATATATTATTGCCAAAATTTCCACAGTTATTTTTAATTTTTTTAAAAAATTTATATAAAGTCAAGTGGATATTCGTAATTTGCTCTGCGACTTACTTATAACCAACAAGTTATTATAAAGAACTGTTGTGTTGATGCTTCTTTTTTGCTACAATAAATGTACCAAAAAAATTTTTTATAATAAAATAGGAAATAAAAGGAGAACTATAATGAAAATTCGTGATAAATTCAAAGAGAAAACAGTATTTTCTTTTGAAGTATTCCCACCAAAGAAAACAAGCAGTATTGAAACAGTATATCGTACATTAGAGGAACTGGAAGGTTTAACACCAGATTTTATTAGTGTGACGTTTAGTGCTGGTGGTACAGGAAATAGTGCATTAGCATTAGATATTGCATCAAAAATTAAAGAAAGTAATAGGGTAGAACCTGCGATTCATTTACCATGTATCAATTATTCGAAAGAAGAAATTTCAGAAGTATTGAAAGAGATAGATGCTCGCGGTATTGAAAATATTTTAGCTTTGAGGGGAGATATTAATCCAGATATTCCACCTAAAAATGAATTTCGTTATGCAAGTGATTTAATTTCTTTTATTAAAGAACGAGGAGATTATGATATTGCAGGGGCTTGTTATCCAGAAGGACATATAGAGGCACCTGATATGGTGACAGATATTTTGAATTTAAAGAAAAAAGTAGAGGCAGGAGCAGACCATTTAATTACACAACTATTTTTTGATAATTCGGTTTTCTATGATTTTAAAGAAAAGGCAACAATTGCTGGTATCAATGTACCAATGGAAGCAGGAATTATGCCAGTTATCAATAAAAGTCAAATTGAACGAATGGTGAGTATGTGTGGAGCGAGTTTGCCATCGAAGTTTGTAAAAATGATGCAACGATATGAACATAATCCAGAAGCGTTAAGAGATGCAGGGATTGCCTATGCGATTGACCAAATTGTTGACTTGTTGGCAAATGGAGTAGATGGTATTCATTTGTATACGATGAATAATGCTTATGTAGCAAAGCGTATTTCAGATGCAGTGTCTCGTTTGTTTGTGTAGGAGTTATGATGAGTGAGTATAGTCATATTTCACATACTTTTTCGCCCGTATATGACGAGCAATCCGAAATTCTAATTTTAGGAAGTTTTCCATCTGTAAAATCGAGAGAACAAGGATTTTATTATGGGCATCCACAAAATCGTTTTTGGAAAGTAATGGCTAGTATTTGTAAGCAAGAAGTTCCAAATACGATAGAAGAAAAGAAAGAGATGTTACTAAAAAATCATATTGCGATTTGGGATGTTATCGACAGTTGTGATATTATTGGTTCTAGTGATAGCAGTATTAAAAATGTAGTACCTGCTGATATTGTAGGATTATTGAAAAAAACAAATATTAAAACAATTTTTGCCAATGGGAAAACAGCAGGAAAATTATACGAAAAATTTAGTAAGAAAGCAACAGGACTAGAAATTGTCATATTGCCATCGACAAGTCCCGCAAATGCCATGTTTTCTTTGGAACGATTGATAACAGAATGGAAAGGACAAATAGAAGGATTAGACCAATGATGACAATTTTATTAATAATTATTTTGATTTCTTTTTTAGGGGTAGGTGTACCAGATTCTGCTCTTGGTACAGCATGGCCTGCCATTTATACCGAATTTGACTTACCAATTTCCGTAGCAGGTTATATTACAGTAACGATTAGTATTTGTACGGTAATCTCTAGTTTACTTAGTGCAACATTAGTAAAAAAGTTTGGAACAGGAGTCATTGCAGCAGTAAGTACTATTTTAACAGTAGTTGCATTGTTTGGCTTTTCTATTTCCAATCATGTAGTATTTTTCTTTTTATTTGCAATTCCATTAGGACTTGGTGCAGGTTCGATTGACTCTGCATTGAATGGATTTGTTTCTTTACATTATAAAGCTTCACAAGTTAGCTTTTTGCATTGTTTTTATGGACTTGGTGTTGCTGTTACTCCTTATTTAATGTCACTTGCATTACATGATGGAAATGATTGGAGAAAAGGTTATCAAATGGTAACACTAATACAAGGCATGATTGCTGTTGTAACAGTAGTTGCTTTACCATTATGGAAAAAGGTAGAGAAAAAACAAATAGAAGAAGCAGGGGAAGAAACAAAAGTAATGCCTTTTATAGAATTAGTAAAAATACCAGCAGTCAGATGGGCAGGATTTGTCTTTTTATTTTCTTGTGCAGTGGAATTAACTTCTGGTTCTTGGAGTACTACTTTTTTTGTAGAAGCAAAAAATGTTGCACCAGAAAGTGCAGCGAGAGTTTCTATTTTGTTTTATGCAGGATTGACCTTAGGACGTTTGTTTTCAGGAATACTTGTAGAAAGATTTGGAGCATGGAAGTTAATTTGGAGTTCTAGTACCATTATTTTAGTAGCAATTATAGGTATGATGTTGCCATTACCAATAGGAGTTTGTTCCATATCTTTATTTTTGATTGGATTGGGCGTAGGACCATTGTTCCCAAATTTAACCTATTTAACTCCAATCAATTTTGGAAAAGAAATTTCTCTTTCTGTCATGGGATTGCAAAGTGCATTTTCTTATGTTGGAATTATGACTTTGCCACCATTGTTTGGCATATTAGCAGATAAATGGTCTACTAGCATTTTTCCATATTATTTATTAGGATTATTTTTAATTTATATGTATTCTATTTTTATGTTAGTTCGTAGATTGAAAAAACAAGGAAGATATTAGCCAAGTCAATATAAAAATTAGCTAAAAAGTCGGAGAAATGATTAGGTGGTATTATGGAACAAGTAAACATAACAAAAGATATTTCTTATATAAAGTCAACTATTGAGCCGCTTTCGGCAGAAGTAGGAATAATAGAAGGAGAGCAATATATTTATTTGTTTGATGTAGGAAATAATAAAGAAGTGAGGGAATATTTAGAAACATTTTCAAAGCCAAAGAAAATTGTATTATCTCATTTTCATCCAGACCATATAGGTAACATTGGAAAGGTGTCATTTGAAATGCTATATGTAGGAGTAAATACAGAAAAATATTTACAAAATTATATTTCTAATTATGCGACAGAGAGAATGGCAGAACTTACAGGAGTAGTATCAAATCTATTAGGCAAGTTTTCAATAGAAACTAAGCAAAGTCGATATGAAATTGTATTAAAACCAATGTTAATAGAAGATGGTGTAAAATTAGAAATTTATCCAATGCCAAATAGTCATGCAAAAGGTGCTTTAGCATTATTAGTAGATGAACAGTATCTTTTTCTTGGTGATGCTTTATATTGTAAAACAAAGAATGGTAAGTGTGTATATAATGCACAATTGTTAAAAGAAGAAATAGAACTTTTAAAGAAACTTTCAGCAAAATATATAGTCTCTAGCCATGCGATACCACCAGTTAAAGAAAAAAGCATAGAACTTTCTAGATTAGAAGAAATTTATGCAAAACGGCAAAAGGGGAATGCTTACATTTTTATATAAAAAGTAACAGTTCAGCCTAAATAACATTATTATATTAAAAAAAGCTTACTTTATTGTATAAATAGAGTAGGCTTTTCTAAATAAGTTTTTAGAATGGAAGTTGATTCAATTGCAGGAAATTAATAGTAACACAACTAAGTATAATTTTTCCGATGAAATTCCTGCAAAACGCATTATTATTGGTATTCTTGCTCATGTAGATGCAGGAAAAACAACGTTAGCAGAGAGTATTCTTTATATGACAGGGCAGATTCGTAATCTTGGTAGAGTAGACTATGGAACAACGTTTTTAGATACAAATGAGATGGAGAGAAAAAGAGGCATTACGATTTTTTCGAAACAAGCAGAAGTTGTATTACAAAGCAATACAAAGGAATTACCTGTTACTTTTGTAGATACTCCAGGTCATGTAGATTTTTCTGGAGAAATGGAACGGACATTGCAAATTTTAGATTATGCAGTTTTAGTTATCAATGGAATGGACGGTATTCAAGGTCATGTGATGACTTTATGGAAGTTATTAAAACGATATGAAATTCCAGTATTTCTTTTTGTAAATAAAATGGACCAAACAGGAATAGAAAGAGAACAATTATTGAGAGAATTACAAGAGAGATTATCTGAGCATTGTGTTCCATTTGATATAGAACAAGACGAAGAATGGTTAGAAACTTTGGCAATGTGTAGTGAAGAATTAATGGAGCAGTATTTAGAAAGTGGAGAACTTTCCAACGAACAAATTTGTGAAGCGATTGCAAAGAGAACTATATTCCCCTGTTTTTTTGGTTCAGCGTTAAAAATGCAAGGTATTGAAACGTTGTTAGAAGGATTTGTCATTTGGACAAAGAAAAAACAATATCCAAAAGAATTTGGTGCGAGAGTATTTAAGATAACAAGAGATGAAAAGGGAACGCGATTAACTCATGTAAAAATAACAGGTGGTTCATTAAAAGTAAAAGAACTGATTGGAGAAGAAAAAGTAGACCAGTTGCGTTTCTATTCTGGGGTACAATTTCGGACAGAATTAGAAGTAAGTGCAGGAGAAGTTTGTGCGATTACTGGTTTAGAAAAAACCAAAGTAGGACAAGGATTAGGAGTAGAAGCGTCTTTAGAATGTCCAATGTTAACGCCTGTATTAACTTATCAAGTGATACTTCCATCTAGTGCAGACCCTTTTGTTGTTTATAAGAAACTGATGCAAATCGAAGAAGAAGAACCATTACTTCACTTAGTTTGGGAAGAACAAACAAGGACGATACAAGC
>CALASV010000221.1 GCA_937888895.1 uncultured Clostridia bacterium
TTATAAAAATATGCATAACCAATTTTAAATTATCTTTTCATTAATTTTGAATTGTTAAACTATAAAAAAATTAAAATAGCTATGCTTTTACTGTAATAAATCGTTTTCCATAGTCTCGTTCAATTCCTTGTAATCCAAGGAATAAGGAATCCATCAATAAAGAAGATTCTTTACTAACTTCCGAAACAATTATAAATTCAATCCGTCCACTTTTTTCTTCTTGCATACAAGAAAACTTATCTTCCGTAAACGCTTCAATCGAATTTATAGTATTGAGAACTAATGCGGATACTGCTGCACAAACAATATCTCTACCACTTCTGGCATATCCAGCATGTCCATCACAGCAAAATCCTACATAGTCATCATATTCATTCTTAATTCTTGATACGGTAATCATAATTAAGCATTAATCTTTTCAATCTTAACCTTTGTGTAAGCCTGTCTATGACCATTTTTCTTATGGTAGCCAGTCTTTCTCTTATACTTGTAAACAATAACTTTCTTGCCCTTAACATCACCGATTACGGATGCGCTAACACTAGCACCGGAAACAGTTGGATTACCAACCTGAACAGAACCATTATTTACTACTAAAACTTCATCAAAAGTAACAGTCTGACCTGCTTCTGCTCCAACAAGCTTTTCTACATTAATGATATCGCCTTCGGCTACTTTGTACTGCTTACCACCTGTTGCAATAATTGCGTACATATGGCACCTCCTATTTTATCATTACTCGCCAACTTTGGTGCTGTTTTTACAGTCTTAAACCTCGTTGTGCGGCATACTCACAAAATATACCATAAATTAAACATTATGTCAAGTAAAAATATTTACAAGTTGAAAATTTGCATAGCAAATTTTCAACGAGCAAAATCCGTAGGATTTCGCGAGTTAAACATATATAGCAAATTTTCAACGAGCAAAATCTATAGGATTTCGCGAGTTGAACATATATAGTAATTTTTCAACGAGCAAAATTCTTCGAATTAAACCTCATTCATCATTTGAATATCTGCTATTTGTTCTGCTAATGTTTTCAGTACTTTTTTTCTTGTAATTTCCATCAATCCTAACTTTGTAAAATCAATCACTTCTGTTTGAATTGGGTCATCCTTAAATAAGTTTTTCAATTCTTCTTTCAATTTTTCTTGTTGTTCTTCGCTAGATAAATTGATAAAGTCTATTAAAATAATACCAGAAAGATTTCTAATTCTAATCTGGTTTGCTATTTCTTTTGCTGCTTCCATATTAATAGCAAAGAAAGTTTCTTCAGTTACTCTTTTTTTTGTAATAGCTTTTCCAGTATTAACATCAATGACAGTTAAAGCTTCGGTTGGTTCAATTACAATCGTAGCACCTGAATCTAAATAAACCATTCGTTGTAATGCTTTATCCATAAAATGATTTATTTTATAACGAACCACTAATTCATTGGCATCGTCTACTAATTCTTGCATAAATAAAGTATCTTCTGACATTTTAGCAGGATACTTCTTTAAATACCATTGAAATTCTTTATAAATGGCAGGAATATTTGTTATCATTTTATCAATAGAATATTCTTCACTATCTCTAAATTGTTGTAAATAAGGTGGAATTTCAAGATAAAGTATAGAATACCTCATTTGATGGCTACCATTGATACTAATTTTTTTATATTCTTTTATCAAATTTATTAATTCTTTTTTCACTTCTTCTAAAGAAGCATATTGTGCATTCGTACGAATTACAATACTAAAAGAATCTTCTAAAAAACTGCTAAATTCATTTTTTAGTTTTGTTCGTATGGACCTCTTTACAATTTTTTTTGAAATTTGAATTTTAGAAGTTCCATGAACTAATGCAATATATTTTCCAGTCAATGAAAAATTCGCTGTTACAACGGGTGCTTTCGTTTTTACATCTTCTTTGATGACTTGAACGATAAGTTCATCTCCAATAGAAATTTTCTTTTCAGATTGTTTCTTTACAAAAATAGGATTTTTTATCCCTGATAATTCTAAATAGCAAGAAACATCATCTGAAATTTTAACAAATGCTGCATTGATATTTTTTACAATATTATCAATTCTAGCAACATAAATATTCCCAATATAAACCGTAGCTTTCTTTCGACAAGCAGATACCTGTACCATTTGTTTATCTTTATAAATAGCACTAATAATACTATTTTTATAATTTGTAATAACTAGTTCATTCATTTAGTACAACTGCTCCTTTCTCATGGTTCTCTATCCTCCACTACGAAAATTTAATGCTTATGATATTCCATTAATGGAACTAATTTACGCTCTGGCAGAGTACCTTCTTGTATTTTTTTTGCAATCTCCTCACTAGATACTTTTCGTAACGAAAGGTCTGCGTAAGTTTCTAAACGATGTACCTGATAGGCATGAGGATTATAATCTTTTCCTAAAAATGTATAAAATGCTTCCATTACAGTATCTGGTTTAATATTATTTACACTACCAGCAGATAGTAACATATAAAATACTAATCCATTCTCATATTGTCCTGAAAACTTTGTAATTTTTCCTGTACTAGAAGCTTCAAAAATAAGTTTCGCAAGGTCTACTTCTGTTTCTGCTTTTTTTGTCTTTTTTATAACAGGAATCGTTTCCTGTGAAATAAACTGTGCAAATTTTTCTTTTAATTGTTCAATTGATATATCATCCTCCTCATATCCATCTTTTTTCATGACAAGATAAGAAGATGCTGCTACTAATGCCATCGCTGTTTCACGCTTTACTTGTGGCACAGGTGGAGGAAGCTCCTCTGCTGCCAAAATGTACATTCCATTTGTCATAACAGCATTTAATCGCTCTACTAATTCCTCCATAGAAGGTGCTGTATGCAATTCAATATCAAAATATTCACTCTCGCTCGTTTGTCCAACACCAAGAGGAGCTGCAAATGACATAATCTGATGAGGATTAAATCCTTCTGAATAAGCTACATCTAAACCAGAACGACGAACAGCCTTTTGAAAATATCGCATTACTTCCAAATGACTAATAAACTTCATGGTATCATATTTTGCAAATTTAATTCTAACTTCCATATTGTGTATTCTCTTTCCTATTGTTTTTTTATAATCAAGAATGAACGAGAGATTCTCCAGCTTCATTACGTGGTTCATAACATACTCCACCATGAAATACTTTTGCCC
>CALASV010000222.1 GCA_937888895.1 uncultured Clostridia bacterium
AGGACAATGCCGCTATGGTGATTAGGGATGTTCGGCTTCTGGATAAGCTTTTGAAAACCTATGGCATGGAGAAGACCTCCGGGTCAGTGATCCCACTGTATCCAATGGGATAGAATAGAATAATATTGGAAACAGCGGAGTGGGTGCTTAAAAACAATCATTCTGCCGGTGCGACAACGGACACATTATCCGAAGCAGATTATTTTTATCTTTCCCTTCGTGTGAATGACCGTATCTATGGTGTAGTGGGGATTGAAGTGTGCAAAAATCCATTAGAAGTATCAGAAAAAGAATTAGCTGATGGAACTGTATTGTATCTAACTGCTGATATGGTATCAGAAAAGGGTATTATTACAGTCAAGGAAGGAACTTGGCAACGTTTAGTAATTCCAAAAGAGTTAGAGGCAAAACAAATTATGTTAAAAGGAACTTCTATCACACAATTAGTGGTAGAAAGTGGTACAGACTGTGTATTAAATATACAAGGTAGTACCATTGCAGGAATGGTTGTGTTAGCTCCACAAATGGAAGTTATGGGCGTTAAGGAGATGGCAGAACTATTAAAGGCCGGAAAAAGTGGTTCAGAAGTTGCAGAGTTATATTCAAATTATCAAGCAAAGAAAGCAAAATATGAAGGTAATTATCCAACGATTATAACAGATGAAGCAACAAAGTTTGAGAACATTCAAGTTTCTGGTAATATTAGCTTAGAGTTATGCAAAGATAATACAGAACATATTGTGGTAACTTCCGTAGAAAATCAAAAGAAATTGCGAGTAGCAATTGCTGGTTATAACGGAAATTTATCTGTAGAGCAAACCGAATTACAAGAAAATAGTTATAATATCTTGAATTTGGATTTGAAAGATTCTGAGCTAAAACAGTTACATGTAGATAGTCATGGGAAACATACCTGTTCTATCAATCAAAAAGGTAGTTCTAAAATACAGTCTGCAAGTATTGCAGGTAATTCTAGAGTGTATTTTAGTGTACCAACAGAAAATATCAATATCACCGATAAAGCAGAAAATTCTTATGTAAAATTATATGCCGATGTAAAAGAAGTTGTAGTAGAAGGAAATAAAAACGAAATTATGTTAACAACTGCTTCTAACGTACAAAACGCAATAATTGAAGGCGATGATACAAGGGTGTATGGCTACGGTACATTAGAGTCTGCACAAATTACAGGAGATAAAGCAAATGTGTCTACATCAGGGACAGCAGTAGATGGTCAAAACGATAAAACAAAACCTGCTGGTATTGTTACACAAACTCCAAGTAGACCAACAGCAACACCAAAGCCAACAGCAACACCAAAGCCAACGGTAACACCAGAACCAACAGAAACTCCTTCTAAACATACATGGAATGTGAAGAATGCAACTTGTGTTACTGAAAAAAAATGTACAGAATGTGGGTATGTAGAAGAAGTTGCGACAGGTATTCATACATTTTCTGAAGAAGGTGTAGTAACAGAAGCAACTTGTACAGAAGCTGGTTATACTACATTTTCTTGTATCCATTGTGACGAAACACAAGTAAGTGATATTGTAGCTCCATTAGGTCATAAAGTAACCGAATGGGAAACAGGAGAATTAGTAACAGGGGAAACTTGTATTTATACTCAAGTTGGAGTATGTACTGTATGCAAGGAAGAACTAGTAGCTGAAACTACAGTAGAAAAACATAGTTCTGACTTATTAGTGGAAGTAACAAAAGAGGCAACTTGTCAAACAGAAGGAACAAAAGTTTATATTTGTTCTGATTGTGGAGAAGAAATTATTACACAACCTTATTCTAATGCAGAAGCTCATGTTTGGGATTCTGGTGAGAACAAAGATGGAAAAACCATTTACCATTGTACTGTAGATGGATGTAATAAAACAAAGTCTGTAGTAAATGTTGCAGAAGATGGTATTGTAGCTACAAAAGATTTAGATACGGCAACACAAGTAGCAGTTACAAGTGGTGTTGTATTATCTTTTGATACCAATGTTTTAACACAAATATCATCAGGTCCTGCTTTACAATTATCAGCAGAAACTTTATCAGAATTAAATAGAAAAGAAGCTGTTGATAAGTTGACAGACGAGCAGAAAAATCAATTAGGCGATAATGAAATTTATGATTTCAATATGTTTGTCAGTGACGAACAAGTGTCTGATTTTAAGGGTGCTGTTACAATTCGTATTCCATATACATTAGCAGATGACGAAGACCCAGAAAGTGTAGGTATTTGGTATCTTGCAGATAATGGAAAAGTAGAAGAATTCCAAGGGAAATATCTTGATGGATTTGTTGTATTTACAACGAATCATTTCTCTTATTATACGGTAGTACGTTTGACACCAGAAGCTCGTTGTAGATTATTTGGTCATTTATGGTTAAGTGTAACAACAAGTCCAACTTGTACCGAAGATGGTTTTATTACAAAAGTTTGTCAGCGTTGTGGTGAAAAAGAAGTACTTCCTGGAGAACCAGCGACAGGACATGATGTGGAAGAAACAATTATAGAAGAAGCAACATGTCAACATAAAGGTAAAAAGAGACATGAATGTAACAATAAACATTGTGAATTTTACCAAGAAGTAGAAACTCCAAAAGGAAAACATAATCTCAAGGAAGTGGAAAAGGAAAGTAAAGAACCAACTTGTGAAGAACCAGGTTATATTAAGTATGAATGTAGACATGGTCATTGTGACTATTATAAAAACGAAGAAATAAAAGCACTTGGTCATGAAAAAGGTGAAGATGGTTGTTGTGTACGCTGTGGTAAGCAGATGGAAGGAAATGTTACATATGACTTCGGCGGAGCAACTGTTAAGTATTTAGGTTGGTTCTACAACCAGCTTCATACGGGAGATGAAACTTGGAAAAACATCAAAGCTACAGTAGAAGAAAAATACAACATTAAGTTAGAACCAGCAACATTAGAAGAATATGAAGACTATGAGTATAGAAGTGATATTGATATTCTTTTAGAATCTGTAGAAAAAGGTTCACCAGTAGCTCATATTGTAAACTTAATTTCAAGTGATATTGCATTTTGCTGTGAAAGTGATATTTTATTTGATTTAGCACCATATTTAGATAGTACGATTCAAATGGGTTCTACTTATACTGATATGGGTAAATGGAACGATGAAGTATTAGGTATCTCCTATGACAATCCTGGTGATACATGGGTACTCGTTTATGACAGAGAGTATTTAGAAGAACTTGGTATGGAAAAGACACCTACTGATATGTTTATGGAAGGTAAGTGGAGTTATGAAGATTGTAAGGAATATTTGAAAGAATTACAGTCTAAGCTTCCAGAAGGACAATATGCGATTGGTGAATTTCCTTATTATTACGCTGTTATGAGTGCTAATGCAAATGGTACTCAGTTAGTAGATACAAATGGTAACATCAATCTTACTGATAAAAATGTCATTGAAGCAACGGAATTTTATAAGGAATTAATCGAAGAAGGTATTGCATATCCTGCTTTTGTCAAACGTGACGAAAATGGTAATATCATAGAGTCTGATATTGTTTATTCGGCAAATGATGATAGAATTGTATTAAAGAGAGCAGAAACATGGGAACTTGATTCTCTTACTTATGACTTTGGTATTTGTTATTGGCCATGGGGTTCTAATGTAACAGTAGATGGTGATTACACAACATTAAGTGAAGAATATCAAATAGCTAATGCTTATTGGAGACTTGATTCTGTTGTAGAGGCAGCAGTCGAAGACACTGGTATTCCAGGTGAAGTACTTGCACTTATTGCACAAGATATTAATTATTTAGCTAATCCAGCGTATGCACTCGCTTGGCATAATGCTTGGGTAGAAGAACAAAAGAATCCAGATTATGAAGATTTTGGTATGCATGCAGGAGAAACAAGAAGCTTTAAGACAGAACAAGATATTGAATTATTTGACTGGGGCCATACTAGAGTAGTTCCTGACCTTTCTTGGAGTTTTTCAGAAGCAGATATTGTTAATTGTTTCAAACCATTCACATTAATCTTTACAGAAGGTGCCGATATTAATTCTACATTAGAGTATTATGCAAATACGGATAATTTTACGGATTGCAACCATACTCTTTACAAAAAGTTTGAATTACCAGAAGGAGTTACTTCTTGTTCCGATGGTCTTCGTTGTATTGAAAAATGTACAAAATGTAATTATACAAATGAATGGACAACATATGAGCATCCAATGATAAGAAGAGAACTTTCCTTAAGACAGTTTGGCTCTACTTGTGGTACTGTGATTGAAATTCTCGAATGTCCTTGTGGTTATTTGGTATGGTCAGGTTCTGACCTTGCTTGTGATTTAGAAGGTCACTCTTGGGACGATATCAGAGACTACGATAGTTTTATTGGAGAAACAGAAGGTGATTTTGCAGAGCACAAAGAAAGTTTTTCTTGTGCAGTAACAGAACCAGAATGTAATTTACATTTTGATGTAAAATACGAAGCAACACGTGTTCAAGGTTGTACATGGAGAAGAACAGTTACTCTTTGTTATGATGAAGATGGCGATGGTGCTTATGAACAAGAATATGTAATACTTGCTACTCAGTATGATGGATGGCATCCACTTGAAGAAGAACCTACCGAAGTAGAGTATGGTACAACAGAAGATGGAACAAAGACAAAGATAGAAAAGTTTATTTGTCCAAGATGTGAAGATTTTGAACGAATTGACACCTATGCAGACTATCTGGAAGATGGAAGCTATGCTTATCGCATTGAAGAAGAATGGGGTAATGATGACTTTAGAGAGAGAAACAAATGGGAGTACGATTTCAGTAATGAAGATTATTGTAGTGTAACAAAATGGTATATTGATGCAAATGACGAATATTACGAATTTGCAACCGAACCGGGATGTTATTGTCCTAATGAAGAAGAAACAAGACATGACAATGGTTGTACCCAATATGCGTATGGTCCTTGTGCAATGTGTGGAAACGATAATCCATTATTTGAACGTAGACCGGGTGGTCATAATTTTGACCATTTCTTCAACGAAGAAACTGGAATGCATGAATGTCACTGTGGTTTAGAAAGCGAAAGTGGTATTAATGGCAAAATCGCTTTAGAAGACATGTCCAATAATGACAACTACATCGCAGGATATTACCAATTTGGTGAGTGGATTTGGGAAATTTTAGACTATGAAGTTTTCGTATTCTTACGCACTGAAAAAGAAGATATCCAAACAGACTTAGCAGTAGAAAATAGTAATGACATCTTTGCTTCTGGTACGGTATCTCTTTCCAAAGAAGAAGTAGAACAATGGGCAGAAAACAATGGTGTTACAGAAGACTATGAAGTAATGCTTACCTTTGCTTTATCAGGCGAAGATGAAAACCTCTCCTATAATATTATCTTAACAGATAGATATCTTTGTGAAGGCGAACATGATATTTATTTAGAAACTGTATTGTTAGAAGAAGGTACTTCTTGTGAAGGTGGTGTTGTTTGTACGGAAAAATGTAGAAACTGTGATTATGAAAATAAATGGACAGACTATTGGCATATACAGATGACAAGAGAAATTCCATTTAGCCAGTTTGGTTCTACTTGTGGTAACTTCTTTAGACTATATGAATGTGCTTGTGGTTCAGAAGTATGGTCGGAAGCAGAATTTAACTGTGATACAGGATATTCTTGGGACAATCTCCTATATTATGATGAATATATTAGAGAAGCTGAAGGTGATTTTGCAGAAGCAGAATGGATTGGTATTTGTGGAAACTCTGACTGTGATTTACAGTTTACTGTAAAATACCAAGCAGAATATGTTGATGATTGTCTATGGAGAAGAGAAGTTATTCTTTGTTATGATGCAGATAATGATGGTACTTATGAACAAGAATATGTAATACTCAAAGATAATTATTACGAGCATGCAAATTTATTGGAAGATAGTACATCTTATGAAACAGCAGAAGATGGCACAAAGTTAATGATAGTGACTACTCTTTGTGAACGCTGTCATAATTTTGCAGAAGTAAATACTTATGCAGACTATCTTGGAAATGAAAGCTATCTTTATCAGATTAGACTGGAAAGTGGTCTTTTAGATAGCGAAGGTAGAGATGGTATGGAATGGATATACGAATTTGGCGAAGATTCTTGTAGTGTAACACCATGCTATTTCAGTATGCACGCAGGAGAGTATAATTGGTATGAGGAAGGTGAACTCGAACCGGGATGTCATAATGTGGACGGTAATATTACAGGTCCTACTTGTACCGAATACGCACATGGTATTTGTGCAAAATGTGGAAACGATAATGCACTATATGGTGATGAATACAGACCATTTGAACATGACTACTCTTATTTCAATGAAGAAACTGGAATGTTGGAATGTTGGCATTGTGGTGAAGTGTGGGAAGAATAATTTTTTTATTGTCACTTACAAAAGCATTTAATTAAAAAATAAGAAAGCTCCTTTTTTGTAGTAAAATTTTACTTGCAAAGAAGGAGCTTTTTTATAGCAACTTAAACATAGTGGAATTATATTAAATTAGTTGCGAACTGAACTTAAATTTGGTAAAATACAAGTAAGCTGTTCACTGCAACCGTCAGAGAGAATGGTAAATATATTATAATGCAAGGAGGATTTACAAACATGGACTACATGAAAATCTATGAGAAATGGTTAACTGACCCTTATTTTGATGAGGATACAAAGAAAGAGTTAGAAGCGATTCGTGATAATGAAAAGGAAATCAAAGAATGTTTCTATACGGAATTAGAATTTGGTACAGGTGGTCTTCGTGGTATTATCGGTGCTGGTACAAATCGTATGAATGTGTATACTATCCGTAAGGCAACACAGGGCTTAGCAAATTATATTATCCGTATGGGAAGACAGGCAGATGGTGTTGCGATTGCGTATGATTCTCGTCGTATGTCTCCAGAATTTGCAAAGGAAGCAGCACTTTGTCTTTGTGCAAATGGCATTTCTATTCACATTTTTGATAGTCTTCGTCCAACACCAGAATTATCTTTTGCTTTAAGAGAACTTGGTTGTGTTGCTGGTATTAACATTACTGCAAGCCACAATCCACCAGAATACAATGGATATAAAGTTTACTGGGAAGATGGCGCACAGATTACACCTCCACACGATGTAGAAATTTTGAAGGAAGTAAAGGCAGTTACTGATTTTGCTACTGTAAAGACAATGAGTGAAGCAGATGCTGTGGCAGCTGGTTTATATCATGTGATTGGTAAAGAAATCGATGATAAGTACATTGATACTTTAAAGAAATTAGTACTTCGTCCAGATTGCATTAAAGAAGTTGCAAAGGATTTAAAGATTGTTTACACACCATTACATGGTACAGGAAATGTTCCAGTAAGACGCGTACTTGCAGAGCTTGGTTTTGAACAAGTATATGTAGTAAAAGAACAGGAATTACCAGATGGCAATTTCCCAACCGTAAGTTATCCAAATCCAGAAGCAGCAGAAGCATTCCACTTAGGATTAAAATTAGCAAGAGAAATTGATGCAGATTTAGTATTAGCAACAGACCCAGACGCTGACCGTCTTGGTGTTTATGTAAAAGACACAAAGACAAATGACTATATCTCCTTAACTGGAAATATGTCTGGTTGTTTATTAGCAGATTATGAACTTAGTCAGATAAAGGAATTAAGAGGACTTCCAGCAGATGGTGCTTTAGTAGAAACTATTGTTACTACTGATATGGCAAAAGCAATTGCAAAATATTATGGTGTTGCTTTATATGAATGTTTAACAGGATTTAAGTTCATCGGTCAGAAGATGTTAGATTTTGAATTAAATGGAACAGGTACATATTTATTTGGTTTTGAAGAAAGCTATGGTTGTTTAATTGGTGACCATGCAAGAGATAAAGATGCCGTTGTAGCTACTATGGCTCTTTGTGAAGCAGCAGCTTACTATAAGACTAAGAATATGACTTTATGGGATGCTATGATTGCACTTTATGAGCGTTATGGTTACTATAAAGATGGTATTGTATCTATTACTATGAAGGGTATTGAAGGTTTAGCAAAGATTCAGAGCATTATGACTACTTTACGTGAAAATACTCCAAAGGAAATTGGCGAATATAGAGTTCGTGCAGTTCGTGACTATAAGACAGGTATCATTAAGAATTTAGTTACTGGTGAAGAAACTCCTACAGGTCTTCCAATTTCTAATGTACTTTATTTTGAAATGCAAGGAAACACTTGGCTTTGTGTTCGTCCATCCGGTACAGAACCAAAGATTAAATTATATTATGGTGTTGTAGGAACTTCTTTAGCAGATGCAGATGCAAAGGCAGCAGAATTGGCAGATACTGTAAATGCTATGCTTAATGCTTTTTAATGAGGAACTTACATGGAATATATTTTAATGGATTTGGACGGGACTCTTACGGACTCTAAAGAAGGCATTACAAAGTGTTTACAGTATGCTTTGGAGTATTTTGGAGTTCAAATAGATAACTTAAACTCTCTAGAAAAATATATTGGACCTCCCCTGGAGCAAACCTTCAGGGAGGGGTTCGGTTTTGGTAAAGAACAAGCAGAAGTGGCGATAGAGAAATATAGAGAACGCTATACTCCAAAAGGAATGTATGAAAACCATTTATATGCTGGTATGGAGGAAGCTCTGCAACGATTAAAAGAATCGGGGAAAGTATTGATTGTAGCAACTTCTAAGCCAGAGAAATTTGCAATTACTATTTTAAAACATTTTGGTATTGATGGGTATTTTGATGATATTTGTGGAGCAGACCCAAGTGTTGGTCGAAATAAAAAAGAAGAAGTCATTCGTTATGTATTAGAAAAGCACGAGTTAACAGACCTTTCTGATATTTTAATGGTAGGGGACAGAAAATATGATATCGAAGGTGCTAGAATGTGTGGATTATCGTGTATGGGCGTATTATATGGCTTTGGAAGTAGAGAAGAATTAGAAGAAGCAGGAGCTGAGTATATTGCAGAAACTGTGGAAGATATGGTACAAATACTGATTTCTTTATAACATAACGATATAAAATAAGTCTCCTAGGAAGGACTTAAGTTAGGAGACTTATTGATTTTTATAATTTATAGACATTAGAAGGAGAACTTGATGAGAGAAAACGGTACAAGAACATTGAGCAGGGTAGGAAAAATAGTAGCAGCAATACTGATTGTATTGATATTGGGGATGAACTGTTACTATACGATTGGGGAGCAAGAACAAGCAGTTGTAACTACATTTGGAAAACCACAGGCAGTTAGTACACCGGGGTTACATTTTAAGATACCATTTATTCAAATGGTAGAAAAAGTAGATACAACAATTAAAGGGTTATCGATAGGATATGACTTAAAAACAGATGTATCAAAAGAAGAAGAATCTTTGATGATTACATCGGATTATAACTTTGTTAATGTAGACTTTTTCTTAGAGTATAAGGTAAGTGACCCGATTAAAGCACTATATGCATCTGAAAATCCAGTGATGATTTTGAAAAATATGGCACAGGGTTGTATTCGTTCTGTTATCGGTTCTTATGATGTAGATAGTGTCATTACGACTGGAAAAAGTGAAATTCAGTCAAAAATAAAAACAATGTTGATGGAACAGTTGGATACTCAAGATATTGGAATCCAACTTGTCAACATTACGATTCAAGATGCAGAGCCTCCAACAGATGCAGTAAAAGAGGCGTTTAAGGCAGTAGAAACTGCAAAACAAGGAAAAGAAACTGCAATTAACAATGCAAATAAATATCGAAGTGAGCAATTGCCACAGGCAGAAGCAAAAGTAGACCAAATTTTAAAAGAAGCAGAGGCTGAAAAACAAGCTAGAATCAATGAGGCTGAAGGTCAGGCAGCTCGTTTTAATGCGTTATATGAGGAATATAATAAATATCCTCTCATTACAAAACAACGAATGTTTTTTGAAACCATGCAGGAAATCCTTCCTGATTTAGAAGTAATTATTGACAATGGAGATGGTAGTGTGCAAAAGATTTTGCCACTCGATTCTTTTACAGAATAGGAGGGATAACAAATGGAAGAATATGTAATGCCAGAAGAAAAAAATAGCAAAAAAGGTGGACTAGTAAAAGCACTTTTATTTATTGTTTTAGTAGTAGCATTGATTGTAGCAAGTCTTTCCATGGTAGTAACAAAAGAAAATCAATATACATTGATTCGACAATTTGGAAAGATTGACCATGTAGTAGAACAAGCAGGTCTTAGTTTTAAAGTTCCATTTATTCAAACAGTAGATACATTACCAAAAGAAATTTTATTGTATGACCTTGCACCATCAGATGTAATTACAAAGGATAAGAAGACAATGGTAGCAGACAGTTACGTTCTTTGGAGAATTGTAGACCCACAATTGTTTGTGCAAACATTAAATTCTCAAGTAGCAAATGCTGAAAGTCGTATCAATGCAGGCGTGTTTCAAGCGATGAAAAATGTCATTTCTAGTTTGGACCAAGCAGATGTTATCAATGGCAGAGATGGTGCCTTGACGAGTTTGATTATGAATAATGTTGGAACGACAATGCAACAGTATGGAATTGAATTGATTACAGTAGAAATTAAACGGTTAGATTTACCAGATGATAATAAAACAGCAGTATATGAGCGTATGATTTCAGAACGAAATAATATTGCGGCATCCTATACAGCAGAAGGTGAAGCAGAAGCAAAGAAAATTCGTACACAGACGGATTATGAAATTGCAGTTAATGTTTCAGAAGCAAATGCAAAAGCAGCTGCAACAGTAGCAGAAGGCGAAGCAGAATATATGAGAATTTTATCTGCTGCTTATTCGGACGAAGCTAGAAGTGATTTTTATACATTTGTATTGTCATTAGATGCAGTAAAAACATCGTTAATTGGGGAGAATAAGACATTGATTTTAACATCAGAATCGCCAATTGCACAGATTTTTAATACAATTGAATAGAGATAAGCGACCTCTTTAAAAGGATAGAGGTCGCTTTCTGTTTTGTAAAATGAAAAGTGTATGAAAAAAACTTTTGTAAAAGAGTGGGAAAAGTAGTATAATAATAAGGCAAACTGTTTTTAACGGAAGTAAAGGAAAGTTTTACTACGGGAAAAGTAGTCAATTACACATTAAATTTTATGAAACAAGAAAGGAAAGAGAGATTTATGGCAAAGGAATTACCAAAAAGAAGTGAAGTAAAAGTAGAGAATACTTGGAGAGTGGAGGATATGTATGCTACTCTTGATGATTGGAAAGCAGATATTGAGAAAGTGAAGGCATTGACAGAGCAGTTAGTTGGTTTTCAGGGTAAAGTAGGGGAATCCGCAGAGAATTTGTATCAGGCATTTTTCTTAGATGATGAAATTAGTCGTATTGGTGGAATGGCTTATAGTTATGCTGGTCGTTGTTCGGATGTGGACACAAAAAATACAGAAAATCAAGCATTAGTAATGCAAGTATCTAATTTGTTTGTAATGATTGGTGAAAAATCTGCGTTTTTAGTTCCAGAAGTGTTAGAAATTCCAGAAGAAACATTAGAGCAGTATTATAAAGAAAAACCAGAATTAGAAGTATTTCGTAATGCAATTACGAACATTTTAAGAAGAAAAGAACACATGCTTTCTCCTGAAATGGAACAGTTATTAGCTTCTGCGTCTGATGTCACAGGAGTTCCAGATAAAGTATTTTCTATGTTTAATAACGCAGACCTTGTATTCCCTGAAATTACAGATGAGAATGGAGAAAAAGTAAGATTAACTCACGGAAGATATGTTTCTTTCTTAGAAAGCAGTGACCGTGGGGTTAGAGAAGAAGCATTTAAAGCAATGTATGCAACTTTTAAAGGTTTTAAAAATACATTAACAGCAGTATATCAAGGAAAATTAAAAGCTCATAAATTTAGTGCAAAGGCAAGAAAGTATGCAAGTTGTTTAGAAGCAGCAGTGGATAGAACGAATGTACCAACAGCTGTATATCATAATCTATTAGATGCAATACATCAGAATATGGATAAATTACATCGTTATGTATCTTTACGTAAAAAGTTACTTGGGGTAGAAGAACTTCATATGTATGATTTATACGTTCCTCTTGTAAAAGAAGCAGATGTAAAAATTCCATTTGAACAGGCAAAGCAGACAGTTTATGAAGCACTTGCACCTTTAGGAGAAGATTATAGAAAAGTGATTAAAGAAGGTTTTGAAAATCGTTGGATTGATGTATATGAAAATGAAGGTAAGAGAAGTGGTGCTTATTCTGCAGGTGTGTATGGAGTACATCCTTATGTGCTTTTAAATCATAATGATACTCTTGATAATATGTTTACGTTAGCTCATGAAATGGGCCATGCAATGCATTCTTATTTATCTAATAAGACACAGCCTCATGTAGATGCTCACTATGTAATTTTTGTTGCAGAAGTAGCTTCTACTTGTAATGAAGTATTGTTAATGGAACATTTATTGAAGCAGACAACAGACAAAGTACAAAGAGCATATCTAATCAATCATTTCTTAGAGAGTTTTCGTGGTACGGTATATCGTCAGACAATGTTTGCAGAATTTGAACTTAGAACTCATGAAATGTGTGAACAAGGAAAAGCTTTAACACCAGATGCATTAAATAAATTGTATTATGAATTAAATAAGACCTATTTTGGAGAAGATATTGTAGTAGATGAAGATATTGCAGCAGAATGGTCTAGAATCCCTCATTTTTATTACAATTTTTATGTATATCAGTATGCGACAGGATTTTCAGCTGCCGTTGCAATTGCAAATCGTATTTTAAAAGAAGGTCAAAAAGCAGTAGATGACTACTTAAAGTTCTTAAGTGGTGGTTGTTCTAAATCCCCAATTGATTTATTGAAGATTGCAGGAGTAGATATGACAACAAAAGAACCAGTCAATGCAGCTCTTGAAATGTTTGGAAGATTGTTAGATGAAATGGAAGAATTAATGAAGTAAGTCTAACGGAAAGTGAATTATATGGAAGAAAAAGGTAAAGTACAAGAAAATAAAATGGGTGTCATGCCCGAAAATAAGTTATTGATTAGTATGGCAGTTCCAATGATGTTGTCTATGTTAGTACAAGCACTTTATAATGTAGTAGATAGTATATTTGTTTCAAGAATTGCTGAAGATGCGTTGACAGCAGTCTCTCTTGCCTTTCCAGTACAAAATTTAATGATTGCTTTTGGAGCTGGTACTGGGGTTGGTATCAATGCATTATTATCCAAAAGCCTTGGAGAAAAAAATCAGAAGATGGCAAATAAGACAGCACATAATGGTATTTTTGTTATGATAATGACGAGCATTGTGTGTGCATTATTTGGAATTTTTGGAAGTCGTTGGTTTTTTACAACACAGACAGATGATGTGACCATTATTGAATATGGTCAGCAATATCTTTCGGTTGTTATGACATTTTCTTTTGGTTTGTATGGACAATTTGTTACAGAGCGTTTATTACAAGCAACAGGAAGAACACTGTATACAATGTTTACGCAAGGCTTAGGAGCAATTATCAACATTATTTTAGACCCTATTTTAATTTTTGGTATGTTTGGACTTCCAGCTATGGGGATGACAGGTGCAGCAGTAGCAACGATTATTGGACAGATAATTGCAGCCATTCTTGGTGTTTGGTTTAATGTAAAAAAGAATCCAGATATTCAGTTGAAAATTAAAGAAATCAAACCAGATAAAGAAGTCATTAAAAAGGTATATAGTGTTGGTGTACCATCTATTATTATGGGTTCTATTGGTTCGGTTATGACGTATGGGATGAACAAGATTTTGATGGGATTTTCTTCTACGGCAGCAGCAGTATTTGGTGTATATTTTAAATTACAAAGCTTTTTCTTTATGCCAGTGTTTGGCTTGAATAATGGTATGGTTCCAATTATTGCATATAATTATGGTGCAAGAAGAAAAGATCGTATGATGAAAACATTACGACTTAGTATTACGTATGCAGTAAGTATTATGATTGTTGGATTTTTAGTAATGCAAATTTTCCCTGCACAACTATTTCGTTTGTTTGAAGCATCCGAAGAAATGCTTGCGATTGGAGTGCCAGCACTTCGTACGATTAGTTTTAGCTTTTTATTTGCAGGATATTGTATTATTGTAGGTTCGATGTTCCAAGCATTAGGAAATGGTATTTTAAGTATGATTGTATCGATTGCAAGACAGCTTGTGGTGTTGCTTCCAGTAGCATTTTTGTTGTCATTAACAGGAAATGTAAATTTGATTTGGCTTTCATTTCCGATAGCAGAAATTGCTTCTTTGGTATTAAGTAGTATTTTCTTGTATCGAATTTATAAGAAAGTGATTAAGCCGTTATAGTGTAATAGAAAGTTTATTTTGAAAGCCCTACCCTGCCTTATATCCATCAGGACACGCTTTCGCTCGTGGCGAAACGGAGCAGTACTAAGCTCGTGAAAAACCTCGCTAAGTGCTGCCGTTTCTTAACGGTCCTTGATAGATATAAGGCAGGGATAGGGCTTTTGCCAAAAGTTTTGGTTAGCTAAAAAAATAATGAGAGTATATCATAGGTATGTTGGCGATGATGATAAGTTGGTTATTGTTAATCATATGAAGGAGGAGAGGTTTTGTGAAGTGGTGTATAGCTTCGGATATTCATGGGTCAGAATTTTATTGTCAAAAATTACTAGAGGCGTATGAGAGGGAGCAGGCTGATAGGTTATTATTACTGGGGGATATTTTGTATCATGGACCGAGGAATGATTTGCCAAAGGGTTATGCTCCAAAACAGGTGATTGCATTATTGAATGAGTATAAAGAAGATATTATTTGTGTGCGAGGGAATTGTGATACGGAAGTAGACCAAATGGTGTTAGAATTTCCAATATTGGCAGATTATTGTGTGATTGACTTAGGAGAACAGTTAGTGTATGCTACACATGGACATAAGTATGGGGAACAAAATCCACCTTTGTTGCAGAAAGGAGATATTTTGTTGTGTGGACATACGCATATTCCAAAATGTGTAGAATATGCAAATTTTACTTATATGAATCCAGGTTCCGTGTCGATTCCAAAGGAAGATAGTTATCATGGATATATGATATTAGAACATGGTGAGTTTGTTTGGAAAGATTTTGATGGAAACGAAAAGATGAAATGGAGGAAAAATGATGGCAATTAGGGCAGTACTTTTTGATTTAGATGGAACACTTTTACCAATGGACCAAGATGTGTTTATGAAACTTTATTTTGGAGAATTATCAAAACGATTAGCTCCTTATGGATATGAACCTAAAAAATTGATGGATAGTGTTTTTGCTGGAATTAAATCTATGGTAAAAAACGATGGAACTAGAAAAAATGAGGAAGCATTTTGGAAAACATTTTCTGCATTTCATGGAGAAGATTGTCGAAAAGATGAACCAATTTTTGATTCCTTTTATCGAAATGAGTTTGAAAAAGCAAAAGGGGCTTGTGGATTTCAACCAAAAGCAAAGGAAGTCATTGAGTTTTTGAAAGCACAGGGAAAAACAATTATTTTAGCAACAAATCCATTGTTTCCACAAATTGCAACAAAAAATCGTATTGGTTGGGCAGGACTTTCTCCAGAAGATTTTTTATTTTATACAACGTATGAATATAGTAGTTACTGTAAACCAAATCCAAAATATTATGAAGAAATTTTAGAACGAGCAGGTTTATTACCAGAAGAATGTTTAATGGTAGGAAATGATGTCTCAGAAGATATGGTAGCAGAAACGATTGGAATGCAAGTATTTTTACTGACCGATTGTTTATTAAATCCAAAACAATTAGATTGTTCAAAGTATCCACAAGGGAATTTTGATGATTTGATGGAGTATCTTAAGAAATTATAGAAAACAGGGGGTGTTTTGCGAACAGCCCCTGTTTGATTTTATAGGAAACTAGTGATAAAAATTTCAAGTCCAATGAAAATAAGGATACATCCACCGAAAATGCCTGCTTTTCCTGCGAGTTTTGTACCTGCTTTTTTACCAATCGCAATACCAGCAAAGCAAATAAAGAAAGTAACAACACCAATTAAAAGACAAGCAAGAAACGCTTCGAACATATTGTAATGAGCAATCGTAAATCCAACAGACAAAGCATCAATGGAAGTAGCAACACCTTGTACTAAAAGGGCAGAAAGTCCAACACTTGATATTACTTCTTCAGAATCTTTATTTTTTATACCTTCATAAAGCATTGTTCCACCAATATAACAAAGGAATATTAACGCAATCCAAGGAATTAGTTTTTCAAATGCTTGAAAATGTTGTGCGATTGTAGATACACAAATCCAGCCAATCATTGGCATGGCAAACTGAAATACAGAAAAAATACCTGCAACACCTAACATTTTTCCTTGTTTCATTTTAGGTTCATTTAAGCCATTGGCAAGGGATACAGAAAACGCATCCATAGCAAGTCCTACACCAAGTAGGATGCTGTTAAAAAAGAAAGTAAATCCAAATTCCATTTTTATTCTCCTGCAAATTTCTTTCTTGCAAAATAAAGATAATTTTTTATTATGATTATATCATAATAATTGTAATTTTCAAGGTTAATCGGATATATACTTATAAATACAAGGAAAGGTTAATGGCAATAAGAATTAGTCTTCTCTATTCTCAAATTGGTACAGTTCTTTCCACTCTATGTTTCCTGAAATGACATCGGAAACGGAACAAAATATCGTACCTTTGTTTGATTGAATATAAAAAGTTTCATCTAGAATATTAAGCTGATAAGAACCAGTTTCTTCTTCTTTAAAAATAAATCCGCCTAATCTATCACCTTCTAAAGTAAAAATATGAACTTTCAATTCCATAGGAGGACTATAAGTACCTTTGATGGCATAGAAACCACCTTCAGCAATATAGAGATATTTTCCGTCATATTTAGGCTTTGGGTCGTCATAATCATCAATATGAATTGCATATAGTAAGCCATTTTCATCATACTCTTCTCTTTCGTAAAGCAACTTTCCTTCAAATTCTTCTACTAAAATAGTCGTATTCGCATTGGGGTCGTAGATAAACATGGAAGGGTCGGCTCCATGTATATACCACACTTTATCATCTATGATAGTATAATTTTCTAATTTTCCATAAAAAGTTTGTCCGTATGTTTCTTTCAGATTTTCTTTCAATGTAAGAATTTCATCCTCACCTGTTTTGAAGTTATAACGGTGAAATTCGGTTCCTGACATCATGGTATAATAAATATAATTAGGAGGCGTGATAAATGAAGGTTTCGCAAAAGATTAAATTTGTTAAAATAAAAGATATATTTCCAGAAATATTTACAGGCTTATATACTGATGGTCGCAATATGACAAAAGGTAATATTAAAAATGAAGTCTATACTTTTAATAAAAATGCTCTTTGCTATGGAACAATAACTCAAAGTAAATTATATAAAAAAGAAGTTTATGATGATATTAAAGATAAATATTTTATGAAACCAAGGGATATTATTATTTCTTTGAAAAAGCCTTATAAAGTAGGAACAATGCAATTTATTAATTTTAAGGATTCTAACAAGATATTAATACCTAATAATTTTATTGTTTTAAGAAATATTAATCGTGATTATTATAGTTATATTTTTATTACCAACTATTTAGAAAAAATTGGTATTGATAAATATGTTAAAGAAAATAACATAAAAGGTGATTTACATTTAGTTGATATTGAAAGTATAGAAATACCATTAATACCAAAGGAAGAACAAATGAAAATTACACCATTAATGAATAATATAAATAAAAGAAGTAGTTATTTTAGTGTTTTATTAGATAACGATGAAGAATTGATTAAAAGAGTATTAAATGAGGTAATAGGTGAATAATATGTATAATTTTATTACAAATGAAATAAAAAAAAGAATAGTAGGTAATGAAGATAAATATATAAGTTTACGTGTTCTTGATTATAATTATTTATTATTATTATATTTAAAATATTTATGTGATAAAAATAACATTGAAGATTACAATGAATGTGATAAATTAAAAAAAATAATTCCAGTAGAAAAAATTGAATTA
>CALASV010000223.1 GCA_937888895.1 uncultured Clostridia bacterium
TTTCTTCTGTTTATTTCTTTTTCTAATTCTTCCAATGGAATTTCTGCTAAAGAGAATTCTTCTTTTTTGGTATCTGCAATGCTTTCCTTTTTTGCTTCTTTTTTACTCCACAGTTCTTTACAATCATTTAATGTATAAAGATTGCTACTTTTCCCACCATCTTTTCTAGTACGGTTTTGTTTTGTTACAACTCCTTTTTTAATCAGTGCTTTAATTGTTGTTTTAATTTTACTCACACTAATTTTGGTTTCTTTTGCTAAAGTTTGTAAACTTGGAAAACAAGTATTCTCTGAATTACAATGTTTCTTTAAATAAATGCATACTAATTTTTCATAAGGATTGTCAAGTAATTCACTATCTAATAAATCGTGATAGAGCATTAAAAAAGGGCGTTGTTTTGTTTGTTCATTTGTCATTGTCATTTCCATAATATTTACCTCGGTTAATTTTTTGTTAGAATTTTTTAGATAAATAAGATGTTTAAAGATAGTTAGAAGATTTTTTATGGTAACAGTATACTATATCTATGTCAATTATTCAAATACTTTTTTAAAATTATAGTTAATGAAAAGTAGTAAAAGCTAATATAGATAGAAAGAATAATATAAATAAAGTTTAATATATTAATATAGTTAAATGACAGCCATAATATGCCCATACTATAGCTTTATTAAAACCATACCCATAGTTTTGACATGGCTATGGGGAAATATATGTTCGATTGATTCACTAAAAATAAAAAATGAGTAAAAAATTGGTTAAAAAAAGAGAAAACCGACCGACGAAAAGAAGAAAAATTCAAAAAAGTCGGCAAATAACAAATAAATCGACAGATGAAAAAAACGAACAAAAAATCCCACTTTACACATTCGCTGTATAAAGTGGGAACTTTTTATTCTACATTTTCTTTTTTTGCAAATTTTGCTTTCATTCGTTTAAAGAAGCCTTGTTTTTCTGGTTTTGTATCTAATGCACCACGGAGTCCTTTGACATCCATAATATAAATACCGTTCATAACAGCTTTTACTTCTTTTTTGACAGGAATTAAATCAAATACTTTAGGGTCACACATTAAGTTAGTCACTTTTGGTCCTATTTTCGCTTTTACTACAGGAACTTTAGAGTTACGCATATACTTTGGTGTTTGGTCTAATAAGAGTTTTGGGAAACCTGCTTCTTTCATTTTCATCATTTTTTTATCAATGACGAGAATTGAATAGGTTTGTGCTCCTGCCCACATTTCTGCTTGTGCTGTTTCTGATTTTTTCTGCATTTTAGTGCCGTAAATGTATAATCCAATCAATACTCCGAGCAAGATTATTGCAATTACTAGCACTACAATGAGCCATGGTTTCATAAAAAGTTCTCCTTTCAAAATATACTCATCATAAGTTAGGTTTGAGTATGTTTTCAGTTATGAGCAAGTAACAAAGGAAATGGTTAATCGGGTATTCGTAATTTTTGCTTACTCGTAACCGAATTGCCACTTGCTCATTTAGTTCTTTTATTATAAATAGTTAGTGATATTGTTGTTTACGTTGGGAAGGATTCCCTGCAATATATAATTTGTGTCCTTGTAACATTTCTGCGATAATTTCTCTGCTAAGAACACCAAGTACTTTGCGTTCTTCTGTAGAAAGTGTATCTAAATAAATAGGTTTGCCATATTCAATGACTGTAATCGCTTTCTTTACCCAAGGGAAAGAATTTTCAAATAAATCGTCTGAACCTGAAATTGCAACAGGAATAACAGGACAATTTGTTTTATGTGCCATTTTAAAAGAGCCTTCTTTGAAAGGAAGCATTTCTTCTTCGTGATTTCTTGTACCTTCTGGTGCAATAAACATCGAATATCCTTCTTTAATATTTTCGATACCACTTAAAATCGTTTTCATGCTAGCTTTTAAATCATCTCTGTCTAAAAATAGGCAATTTACTAATTCCATCCACCAACTTAAAAATGGAACTTTTTTCACTTCAATTTTAGCAATAAAACCAGTAACTGTAGGTAAAGTGCTATATGCTAAAGGGATATCCATTAAACTGCGATGATTAAATACATATAATACAGCAGTATTTTTTGGAACATTTTCTGTACCAAGTACAATGGTTTTTGTTCCAGAAAAGAACAAGACCACTTTAAAGGCATATTTTACAATTTTTTGTGCAATTACCGAAGTTTGATAACGATATTTTTTTCGGAAAAGCAATAAAATCAAATAAACTGGAAGTGAAATAATAAAAAATACTATTAAAAAAAGTACAATTAAAATAGTTCTCATACTTCATTATTCTCCTCATCTGTTGTTTCATCCGTAACTTTGCTAGTATTTTCGGAATCAAAATTATTATTCTCCTCATCTTTTGATTGTTTTGGTACAATAATAATAGGTTTTTTTGTATCTTCGTTAGCAAAAGTATCTTCTGGTTCTGGCATCAGAGTAGGAGTTAAGGTAGGAGTTTCCGTTTCCGTAGGTATTGGAGTTGGTGTTCCTGTAGGAATTATAATATCTGTAGGTACTGGTGTTACAGTAGGTGTAGGTGTCATAGTAGGCGTTGGTGGTGTTGTTGGAGCTGGCGTTGGGAGATTACTAACTGCAACAGGTAATGTATGGTGAGGTACATAATAGTATTCGGTAGGGAATAATGGGAGATTTGTTGCTGTATCTCTAATAATTTCTCCTGTCGATTCTATTATATACGGTTCATAAAATTTAACAGAACCGTTTGCATTATAAGTTAATTCTCCATTTTTATAATTACGCACAGGTACTTTTAATAAAAGCGAACCATCTGCTAAAAGGAACTCAGAACCATTACCATCTTTGACAGGTTCGGTATATAAAATTTCTCCTTTGGAATTATAAGCAAGTGTACCATTTGCATTCCAAAGTGGTTCTAAAAAGACAGGTTTCATATTGGAGTCTAACCATAAGTTTCCACTTGAATCAAAGTATGGTTTTTTATAACAAATTTCTCCTTTTTTGTCAAACATAATAGTTCCTTTAGAGTTTCTGATTGGTTCTAAATAGAAAGCACTACCATTTACTTTAATACTATTTCCTTTAGAGTCTTTGATAGTTTTTTGGAATAGTGGATATCCTGTTTTTGGAGAAACTATCACTGTTCCATCAGAATCATAAAAAAGTTTTCCACCTTTGACATTAGCATACAATTTATAAAATTTTGTTGTAGTTAAGTCAATTAAAGGAGTATCTTCTAATGCTTCTAACGATTGAGAAGCTGGTTTGCCATAATATTCTTCTAATGTCATATTGTTATTGTAAAGGTAATAGGCAAGTGGAACACCTACATAACGAATATGCCAAGGTTCATAAGCATATCCTGTAATTTCTTCTTTATCTTTTTGATAACGTAAAATAAATCCAAATCGCCAACAGTTTTCTTTTAACCAAATTCCTTCTGGTGTAGAAGCAAAACGATTATCTAAAGAAAATCCAATCGATTCACACGAAACATCAATAGCAAGTCCTGTTTGATGTTCACTATTACCAGGAGATGCCGAGTAAAGGTTTGTATGACGAATTCCTTTGTTAATCAAATTTGTACCATAAATCTCGTATTGTCGTTCATAAGAACGATAACCAGAAATACCATAAATTTCAAATCCTTCTTCTGCTAATGCAGTCTTGTAAAGTTCTTCTAATGCTTCTGCTGCCACACGTTGTAATTTTCTTTTATCAGCAGTTTTGCTCGTAAAATTAAAAGGAATGTCTGGTACAACTAAATCTGATGGAGTATAGCCATCAGAAAGAGGATAATCACGATTCACAAGGAAGGTGGTTGTATTGGTGTCCGTATTCACAGCAACAGGTGCTGGTGGAACCGTTGGAATCGGAGTTGGTGTTGCCGTTGGTGTCGGTGTCGCTGTTGGTGTTAATGTAGCGGTTACTTCAGAATTAGAAGTACTTTGCATTGCCTCTGATGTTGGTGTTGCTGGAGAGGAAATTGCTGGACCAGTAGTTGGAGTGTTTGCACTTACCTTATCAGGAGTGGAACAACCAGTAAGACTAAGGATGGTAGCTGTTAACATAAGCGTCACGGTAGTCAATTTTTTTGATAACATTTTATTCCTCGATTCTAAAATGATGCATGTCTATGCTTTATGTAGACATAGACAATAAGAGTTATTTATGTTTTTCTTTGTAAATTTTATCCAACAACTCATGTTTTGTGCGATATAATCTATCAGAAAGGTCAACATAAACATTTTGTGGATTTACAAAACGCTTTGTTTCATCCCAAAGAGTGTTTAATTCCTTTTGACAATATTCACGAATATCCATAACACAAGGAGATTCATAAACACATTCGCCATTTAAGAAAATTGGGACAAGTAATTCACGCACAGTAAATGAATTTGCTGGAAGTGTTGTTTGTTTCCAAGTTGCTGTTGGGTCAAACAAATGTAATGGCTGATTTTCATCAATATGTTCATCAGCAAAAGCAATTAAATCTGCTTTAATTTTGTTTGTTTCTTTGTCGTAAATACGAAATACTGTTTTATCACCAGGATTTGTAATTTTCACTGGGTTTTCGGATAACTTAATTTTTGGAATATATTCGTCTTCTTTTTTGATAGCAGCTAATTTGTACACACCACCAAACGCTGGCCAATCTTTGGAAGTAATTAAGTTTGTACCAACACCCCAAGTATCAATGGCAGCACCTTGTGCTTTTAAGCTTTCAATTAAGTATTCATCTAAGTCACTAGAAGCACAGATAGAAGCATCACTAAAGCCTGCTGCATCAAGCTGTTTCTTTGCTTTTTTAGAAATATAAGCAAGGTCACCACTATCAAGACGAATACCATATTTCTTAGGCATTTTTCCAGCTTCTTTTAACTCCTTAAATACTTGAATGGCATGAGGTACACCAGAACGAAGCGTATCATAAGTATCTACTAACAAGGTAACATTGTTTGGATATAACTCGGCATATTTACGAAATGCTGTAAGTTCATCTGGGAAACTCATAATCCAACTGTGTGCATGAGTACCAAGTGGTGGAATATCGAATGTTTGCGCAGCAAGTACATTACTTGTACCATTACAACCACCAATGACAGCAGCTCTTGCTCCTAAAATACCTGCATCTGGACCTTGTGCTCGTCTTAAACCAAATTCCATTACCATATCGCCTTTTGATGCATAACAAACACGAGAAGCTTTTGTAGCAATTAAGCTTTGGTGGTTTAACATAGTAAGAATTGCAGTTTCAATAAATTGTGCTTCCATAATAGGAGCAACTACTTTTAACATAGGTTCCATTGGAAACATAACACTTCCTTCTGGCATCGCATAAATATCTCCAGTAAAACGGAAGTTTGCTAGATAGGTTAAAAATTCTTCACCAAATACATTTAAAGAGCGTAAATAATTGATATCTGCTTCTGAAAAATGTAAGTTTTTTACATAATCAATTACTTGTTGTAAGCCAGCACATACAGCGTATCCAGCCCCACATGGATTTTCACGATAAAATGTATCGAAGATAACAATATCTGAGCTGTTATTTTTAAAGTAGCCTTGCATCATAGTTAATTCATAAAAATCAGTAAGTAATGTAAGATTGTGTGAAATCATATAAGTTCTCCTCCCCTGCTTTTGTCCTAAGTGTCCTTAAAAGCATTTTGTAATAGCATAATTATTATATAGTTATATTTTTTAGGTAAGATAAAACACACCTATGCTAATAGCTTATGATAACACAAAATATGGATTTATACAAATAGAAAATTTAATTCGGGGGAGAAACTTGTGAGTATAAATAATATGGTGATAGAAATGAAGTAAGGCGAAATTTGAAAATAGACTACAAATTTCTGCCTTATTATTATAATAAATTTTTACTTAAAAGAAATAGCATAGTTCCACAACATATCATACATAGTACAAATTTACTAATCATGTAATTGCGTTTACTACGACGGGAGAGTTCTTCTTTTAGTTTTTGTGCTTCTGTGGTAGTAGAGTGAATTTCTTTTTGTTCTTCTTGTAGAATAAGAGGAAACAATGGAAAAAGGAATAAAAATAATAAAGTATTTTTAGAACCTACATTATCTATAGCTCCGACAAGATTAAAATGAGTTCCGACAATTGCTGGTAATTGAAACCAAATAAAAAAGCCAATGATATAAGAAACTATTGTAATACAACCAATAAGAAATGAAAAACTAGGATACAGAGATTCTAAAAATTCATTAAAAGAATTTAAGAATGATTTTTTGTTCATTGAGGTCACCTCTTTCTATATTTGATAATTTTAGTCTAGCATTAGATAGTATAAAAGTAAAGCGTAAAAATTAAAGAAAACTCAACTTCAGGATAAACTTATAAAATTTTATGTAGGAGAAAAAAGAATATTTTCTTTTTTCTCCTCTTTTGTTATGATAGTTTTTAAGAAAAATAAAAGCATGAAACATTAGAAAATACGGGGAGACATCAACCATGCCAAAAAAAACAACGAAATTAATCGCATTACAAGAGCTATTGGAAGAACATCAGGTTTCTATCGAAACCATAGAACGAAATGATACCATCATTCAAGAATTAAAGAAAAAGGCAGAAGCGGTACCTGACCATAGACATCCTTCTTATACCAAACATTTATTAAGTGATATTATTATGATTACTTTTTTTGCTTTATTAGCAAATGCGAATGAGTGGGGAGAAATCGAAAGTTTTGCAAAAAGCAAAGAATCTTGGTTACGAAAGTATTTAGAACTTCCTTATGGAATTCCTACGGATGATACCTTTCGATTAGTCATAGGAAACATGAATTCGGAGCATTTTTTTCAAGTAACGATTGCTTTTTTAGTAGAAGTAGTCGATAAGATGTTACAACTTTCTACTGCAAAAAAAGAAATCGAAGAGATAGATATTCTTTCTGTGGATGGAAAAGAAAGTCGTGGTTCTGGAAGAAAACAAAGTAAACATGGAAAAATCAAGGCATTACAAACATTAAATGTATATTCAAATCAGTATGGAATGTGTTTGACACAAAAATTTATCGAAAAAAAAACAAATGAAATACCAGCAGCACAAGAAGTATTGCGTCTGATGGATTTAAAGCATA
>CALASV010000224.1 GCA_937888895.1 uncultured Clostridia bacterium
ATTGTAAAAAAATCGATGATTTTTTCCAGGGAATTTTTTCCAATTTCTCTTATTTTCCTAAGCAGAATTTAGAAAAAATTTCATTAATAATATCTTCACTTGCTATCTCCCCTGTAATATTTCCTAAATCCTCTAAAATATCTTTTATATATGATGCTTCTATATTTATTTTATCTAGTTTACTTATTAGTGGTACATTAAGCTTTATAATAGCGGAGTTTACAAAAAGTTCTGCTATAATTATTCAAGAAGAACCAAATGAAACGAAAGCCGATGATATAGCTAGTGGTGAAAATATTAAAGGAAAAGAAATTAATTTAAATAGTTATGATACTAATGTAACTATTACTGAAGCTGGTACTTATACTTTAATGGGTGAACTAAATCATTCTGTATTGGTTGATGCTGATGGTAAAGTTACACTAAATTTAAATGGTGTAGAAATCATTAGTTCAGAAACGGCTGCGATTGCTAATAGAACAACTAACGATTTAGTTATTAATCTTATAGATGAAACCACTAACAATCTAACTGATGGTGGAAATAGTGAATATGATGGTAGTTTATATTCAAATGGTCATTTATATATTGAAGGTAATGGCTCCTTAAATATATATGGAAAACAAGAAGAGGGAGAAGGAATAGCTACCACTGATAATGATATTACAATAAATGGTGGTATTATATATATTGAATCAAATGATGATGGGATTAATGCTGGTGGGGATAATGGTGGTGTTATAACAATTAATAATGGTACTGTTCAAATTAAAGCTAGTGGAGATGGCATTGATTCAAATGATAGAATAATTATCAATGGTGGAACTGTATATGCGATGGGCTCTGCAACCGGTGGAGACTCTGGAATTGATGTGGATAATGGATATGAGATAAATGGTGGTTTGGTAATCGCGCTAGGTTCTGATATGTTAGAATCTCCTAATATTGCATCAAAACAAAAAGTAATTTGTTTTAATCTAGATGAAGTTATTACGTCAGAAACATTAATTACTTTAACAGATAATAAAGATAAAGTTATAACATCATTTATCTCTAAAGAAAATTTTAGAACTCTAATTATAAGTTCTCCTAAACTAGAAAATGGCATTTATTATTTATATCAAAATGGTTCTAATGGTGGTAAATTGGTTAATGATATTTATACAGTCAATAAATATACTAAGGGTGACAGAATAACAATTACCAATAATAATGAATTTAATATTTATAAATTTAGTGAACCACAAGTTGCCGTATTAAAAGAAAATGTTAAACTTCTAACTGAAGATAGCAAATATAATAATTTTGAAATTTATACATCTGCCGCAAATTACTTAATCAAATTAAAGCAAAGTGATGGTACATTTGTAGAAAAGAAATTTGGTATAGATGGGAGTTTAGTTGAATGAAAAAAAACAGATTAGTACTACCAGTTTTAATCTTGTTGTTTATTTTAATTACTCCATGTGCAATATATGGAACGTATGTTGTTGTTAGCAAAAAAATAGCGGGAGAAAATCCCAATCATTTACATAAATTTAATGGTAAATTATATTACTATGATGAAAATGATAATTTACTTGTTGTGTCTATGCTTTCCATTAAATCATTCATAGCCTTTACCCATTGTTTTGCGTGATAAATTCTTTCTCTAATCTTTCTACCTACAGTATTTGTTAAAATCTCTTCAAAAAGAATTCTATCATCCTCTTCTATTAACATATTAGTTTCCGTAATATTTTCGATTACTTCTTTTTCTAATCTTATTAAATTAACTTTTTGCCCTTTAACATAACATTTTACATCTTTTCTAGTTCGTCTAGCATATAAAGATAAAAATTGGATGGTAGAACGAATTGCTCAGTTAGAAAATGATTTACATTATATTGCTCAGTTAACACCGTATGCTACCATTCAATATATTCGAAAAGGGATGGGTTATGAATCATATTTAGGAGAATATGCACAGTATCGAAGAATGAATGTAGAAGATTTGTTGGAAACATTAACAGAATTGCAAGAAAGTTCCAAAGGATTTCAAACATTTGAACAATGGTTTGCTTATATGGAACAGTACAAAAAAGAATTAGAATATCAAAAAGAAAAAAGAAGACAACAAAATATAGATGGTGTTGTACTTGCAACAATGCATTCGTCCAAAGGATTAGAATATGAAGTCGTTATTTTGCCTGATGTGAATGAAGGAATTACACCATATAAAAAAGCTATTTCAGAAGAAGAATTAGAAGAAGAACGAAGAATGTACTATGTGGCAATGACAAGAGCAAAACAGTATTTGCATGTTTTTTCTATTCTTCATTTGCATGGAAAAACAATAGAAGGTTCTCGGTTTCTTGGAGAAATGCAATTAAGCGGAGAAAAAATAAAGGCAGGTACAAAAGTAGTTCATGTAAAATTTGGAGCAGGAACAGTAATTGCACACGAAAAAGAACAAATACGCATTTATTTTGAATCGTTAAAAGCAGAACGATTGCTTCAATGGGAAATATGTAAGAAAAATCATTTGTTAAAGATAGAGTCGTAGTTTCACTTGACCTTACGAAAGTAACTATGTTACAATGCAATTACTAGGAAAAAAGACCCTTTTAGTATTAACAAGTGAACAAAGGTAAAAGGAGAGTTATTTTATGGGGAATTTTCTTATTGTGTCAAAAGCAGATAAATTAGAGGAGTATAAAACTATTTCAGGGGAGTATGGTGTTTCTTTTGAAATTAATGATTTTTTTATACCTGCTATTTTAGATGATGAAATAAAACAAGAAGAAATTATACAAAAGTATTTCAATATAGGAATTCCAAAAGATAGTACAATGCATGGCGTTTTTTTTGATATTGCTATTTTTAGTCAAGATGAAAAAATTCGAACAGTATCATTAGAGCGTATGATACAAAGTATGGAAATTGCTAGGAGATTAGGGGTAAAAGGTGTAGTTTTTCATACAAATTACAATCCTTATCTTCCAAGTGCATCTTATAAAAAATATTTCATAGATACTACAGTACAAGGGTTATCTCAGTTATTAGAAAAATATAGTGATATAGAAATTTATATAGAAAATATGTTTGATACAGAACCTGATATTTTACAAGGCATATCAAAAAAATTATCACATTATGAAAATTATGGAGTATGTTTAGATTGGGCTCATGTCAATGTGTATGGACATAATAATGTAGAATGGATAGAATGTGTTAGTTCGTATGTAAAACATATACATATCAATGATAATGACTTGAAAGAAGATTTACATCTTTCCTTAGGAGAGGGAAAAATAAATTGGGAAGAATTTTTTAAGTATTATACTACTTATTTTACTCATTGTAGTGTTTTAATAGAAATGGGTGAACCTAATAACCAAAGAAAATCGTTAGAATATATTAGAAAATTTATTGATAAGAAAGAGAAATAGGAGGAAGTATGGAACAGAAGGAAAATTTAAAATCAGAGGAAATGCTTGAGAAAATTTTTTATTATATGAATCAGCTTACGATAGAGAAAGATTTCTCTGCTTCTATTTTGTTATTAACAGATTTAGGTCGTATTTTAGTAAATGCAGAACGACTATCTTTTTGGTATCATGATAAACAACAAAAATCATATTGGACATTGATTGCATCTAATGTAGACCGTATTGAAGTTCCAGAAGGACAAGGAATTGTTGGTGCTAGTATTGAACATAATGAAACACTTTTAATTAATGAACCATATAGCGATAGTCGATTTAATCCAGAAGTAGATAAAAAAACAGGATTTTTAACAAAAGCAATTCTTTGTATGCCAGTAACAAATAGTTGTGGAGAAGTGATTGGAGCATTTCAAGCAGTGAATAAATTAGATGAGACTGGAAAATTTGATGAACAGGATAAAAAACGTTTTGCATTGATAGCTACTTATAGTGGAAAATTATTAGAAACATATTTGTTGCGTGAGCAAAGTCAAGTAGATTATTTGACTGGATTAAAAAATAGACGAGGATTTTATGATTATTATGAAAAGAAAATAGTATCAGGTACTTGTTTTAATAAAGGAAGTATTATTATAGGAGATATTGACTTTTTTAAGAAAGTAAATGATACTTATGGACATAATGCTGGTGATATGGTGTTGATTCAAATTTCAGATATTATACAAAGATGTGTAGAAAAAAAGGGAGAAGTATTCCGTTGGGGTGGAGAAGAATTTATTATTTTATTACCACAATATTCTTTAGATGATACAAGAATTTTGGCAGAAGAAATTCGTAAAGAAATACAATGTTCAGAATGTCATACAGGGAAAGATATTATTAAAGTAACGATATCTTTTGGTATAAAAGAGTTAGAAAAATGTAAATTATTAGAAGAAACAATTAATGAAGCAGATGAAAATTTATATATGGCAAAACTATTTGGTAGAAATCGAGTAATTGGATAATCATTTTTGAGAAAGGAAGATGTCAATGTGCGAAAAAGACTATTGGTTTATTAGCTATTGTTCGAAAGATAGTCAGATTGTAGATATTTTGGTAGAAATTTTAAGTGGTTGTGGAATTTCTTACTGGAAAGCACCAGAAATGATACCTGCAGGTTCTAACTATGCAAGAGAAATTCCAAAAGCAATTAATGGGTGTAGTGTATTTTTATTTGTTATATCAGAAGCATCTCAAAGCTCGATTTGGGTAGAAAAGGAAGTAGATATGGCAATTGGATATCGAAAGCAAATTGTACCATTAAAAATTGATATGTCAGTATTGAATGATATGTATCATTTTTATTTAAATAATGTACAATTAACACAAGTAGATGTACAGCCAAATGGTGATTTATCTGCTAATATGAGAGAAACACTAAGTATTTTATTTTTGAAAAATAGTGGAAAAAATACAACATTTTTAAAAAATACAGAAACATTTGAACAGCAGGTACAACAGACAAAAAGTAATATAAAGGTAGATACACGAAGTAATGCACTTCGTGTGAATAAAATTCCAATGCAATGTGAATATTGTGGAGAACCTTTGCCACAAGGGGAGATGGGAGTATACAAATGTATACGTTGTGGCAGAGAACATTTTGATGAATTTAAAAAGATACGAAATTTCTTAGAGGAAAATGGACCAGCTTCTGCATTAGAAATTTCAAGAGGAACTGGAGTACCAGTACCAACGATTAGAGAATATTTTTCAGATAAGACTCCGAGACCTAGTTTTAGTCAACCTCAGATGCCAACAAGAGGGAAGGAAGCGTGGCACTTTAACCGAAACAGATAAATTTTATCTGATTCGGTTATGAGTAAGTAGCGAAGCGGATTACGAATATCTGTTTTATGGATACTAGCAAAGAATAAGGAAGTGTGGTATTTTAGACATGGAAAAAGCAATTTGGGTGTTAGAAAAAGATAGAGTAAATTTATTAGATATGCAAAGAAAAATCAATGCATTTGGTGGGATTCGTGCAACTTGTATTTCTTCTGAAGCAATGTTACAAAAAGCGATTGATAAGTATTTGAATCAAGGAGATAGTCTAAGTACGCCTTCCCTTATTTTAGTGGATGATAGAATGATAAATGAAACACCAGATATGTTAGAAACATTCAAAAGTAATCCGAAATTGGCCGGTGTTCCATTATTCTTTTTAGTAGAATCTGGAGAAGATGTAAATAAAGATGAGTATTATTTACAAGGTGCGATGGCTGTATTAGAAAAACCAATCAGTCAAAAGATGCTGTTTCGTATTCAACAGGCGGCAGGGCAGTATGAAATGACAAAAAGTTATGAACGAATTTTCCAAAAGCAAGTGAGTGAACTTGCTGCTGCGAAAGAAATCCAAAGTTTGAATATACAATTAGAAAGTAGAAATAAATTTTTACACCGAGTATTCGGACGATATTTTTCTGATGAATTATTAGAAGTGATTATGGAAAAACAAGAAGGCGAATTTATTGGTGGAAACAGAGTGCCAATGGCAGTTTTAATGGCAGATTTGAGAGGTTTTTCTTCGAAATCAGAAGCAATGACAATGAGTGAATTGATGGAGTTGCTGAATTATTTCTTTGGCACAATGGCAGAAATTATTACAAAATATAACGGAACTATTATTGAGTTAATGGGTGATGGTATTTTAGCCGTTTTTGGTGCATTGATTAAAAATGATAAATATGCAGAGGCTGCTATTGCATCTGCAATTTCCATGGAAAATGAAATGGAAAACATCAATGAATTTTGTAGACAAAAAAATATTCCAGAAGTAGAGTTGGGAATAGGTATTCATTGTGGTACAGCTTTTGTCGGTAATGTAGGTTCCGAACGAATGATGCGTTATAATGTGATTGGACGAGTAGTTAATGAATGTTCTAGAATCGAAGGTTGTAGTATTGGAGGACAAATTTTTATTTCAGAACAAACATTACAACAATTGACTTGTAATGCAACAATAAAAAGTACAGCATCTGTTACGGCAAAAGGTATTAAACAACCATTGCAAATTTATGAAATTGGTGGATTGGACGGTACTTATGAATGTAGCTTAAAAGAAAAGCAAGAAGAACCTTTATATCCATTATCCGAAGAAGTGATTTTTGAATTTTTCCCAATTCAAAATAAAGTAATTAGTGAGAGAAAAATTGTAGGAAAAGTGAAAGAAATCAATATACAATATGGCGTTTTAGAAGTAGTGGAAGAAGATTTAGAAGATGTTATTAAAATGCCTGAAATTTCTGTTTTTATGGATGGTGAGATAAGAACTAGAAAAGGAATAGAGCCAGAATTGTCGGGTGTTTATGGTAAAATTATAAAGGTAGAAGGAAATCAAATTTTGGTGCGTATTACACATTTGAATAAAGACTTTAAGGTTTTTGTGGAAGGAATAAAAAATTATGTTAAATTGCAATAAAAAAGAGGGTTTTAGCATTAGTGTACAACAGGTGAAGTTAGAGGAGTGGGATAATTTATCAAGCATACTTGAGAATGGAACACATAGTTGTACATTATTTTGGACGAGGGATAAACAGGATGTAAAGCTTTTGTTTTATAGCAATAATAAGAGTATACGTCCGTTGGAGTTTATGGATTATTTGGTACAGGAGTATGTGTTAGTGCAGGGGGATGAGAATACGGCACAGGCTGTTTTGACACCAATTTTGTTACAGGCGATGATGTCTGATTTTGAAGTGGATGATGTGGAAACTTTGTTGGAAAAGATTAGTGCTTCTTATTTTTCTGAGTGTGATTGGATTTATTCTGTAGATTATGCAAAAGAGAATGAAGATGCTATTTTACAGACACCAAAATATGTAAAGAGAAAAGTAACATGGGCGTTTGTAAAGACAACCGATATTGTAGAGGCAGGTAAGAAATTTTATTTAAAGTCATTAGAAAATGAATCCGAAATTGAGTTAGAGGCTTCGGATGATTTATATGTTATGATTGGTATGCGTGGAGAAATATATCATATTCGAAGAGAGCGTTTTGAACAGACGTATGAGACACAGGAAGAACCGATTGATATTTTTGAGCAGATGTTTCAGTATTTACCAGAGGTAAGAGCATGTGAAACAGGTGATTTTATTACATTAGATGAAATCGCTTATATTTGTTGGCCACAGAGAAAAAATGGAATTTATGCGAGAAGTTTAGAGCGTAGAACGAAAGTATTTAATCCATATAATGAGGGAGAATATTTTATAGGACGAAAAGGGGATTATTTAGCCATTCGGCAAGATGATTTACAAGATATGTATATTATTAAAAATGGAATATTCCAAGAAACGTATGAAGAAGTAGAATAGAGCAAAAAAAGAATCTCAAGAGCGAGGTTCTTTTTTTTGTTGTAAATTTTGAAAAATTGTAAAGAAATAGGAAATGTTTGTTTTGATTTTTTGGGAAAATATGGCTTGATGACATGGAATTAAAAAAAGGCTTATATTATACTTTGTAAGAAAAATAAGGAATGGACTTATGAAATATGAGTTATAGGTAAATAATAGGGAATAAGAAAATAATAGAGAAAGGAATAGGTATGAAAGTTGGATTACAGAACTTAACAAAAGTTTTTCCAAGTCGTAACAAAAAATCAAAGGAAGAAGTAATTGCAGTAAATGACTTAACATTTGACATTCCTGATGGAAAATTAGTTGGGTTACTTGGACCATCTGGTTGTGGAAAGAGTACAACACTTTATATGATTAGTGGGTTACAAAAGCCAACGAGTGGTAAAATTTTCTTTGGTGAAGATGATATGACAAATGTATCAACAGAACATAGAGGAATTGGCTTGGTATTTCAGAATTATGCACTTTATCCACATTTGACGGTAAAACAAAATATTCTTTTTCCACTTCAAAATTTGAAAGGAAGCGAAAAGCTTTCCAAAGAACAAATGTTAGAAAAAGCGTATTATGTTGCAAAATTAGTACAATTGGAAGAATTGATGGAGCGTAAGCCAAGTGAGCTTTCTGGTGGGCAACAACAAAGAGTAGCGATTGCTAGAGCATTGGTAAAAATGCCAAAAGTACTGTTATTGGATGAACCTTTATCTAATTTAGATGCACGTTTAAGGTTACAAACGAGAGAAGAAATTAGAAAAATTCAAAAGGAAACAGGAATTACAACAATATTTGTAACACATGACCAGGAAGAAGCCATGAGCATTTCGGATATTATTGTAGTAATGAAGCAAGGAGTATTACAGCAAATGGGTGTACCTCAAGAGGTATATGATAATCCGAAAAATTTATTTGTTGCAAAGTTTCTTGGTACGCCACCTATTAATGTATTTCATGCGTATATAAAAAGTAATACTTTTTATATTGGAGAAGATGCTATTTTAAAAGTAAAAAATATACCAGACCAAGAAGTGATAGCTGGGATTCGTCCAGAAGGGTTTTTGTTAGATGAACAGGGAAGTTTAAAGTGTAGTTTAAATAATGTAGAGGTGATGGGGCGTGATGTCAGTATTGTTTCTACACATAGTGCTTCTGTAAATCCAGTTGTTCGCTCTATTATTAATGCAGATAATCTGTTAGATACAAGGAATCAAATAGTGAGATATTTTATAAAGCCACATAAATTGTTTTTATTCCATAAAAATACAGAGGAAAGAATTTATTTTGAGGTAGAGGAAGATGGTAGAGAATAAAAGTCAATGGAAAGCGTGGTTGTATTTATTACCAGCGATTGTGTTATTGCTTGTATTTACGATATGGCCTATTATAAATACAGTTCGTATGGCTTTGTTAGAGGATTATAGTGGATTAAAGGCAGCAGCAGGAGCAAGTTTTTCTTTTAATTTTAACAATTTTATAGAAGTAATACAGTATGGAAATTTTATCACTTGTTTAAAAAATACCATTTTGATTTGTTTTCTTACGGTACCTATTTCTACTTTATTAGCATTAGCAATTGCTGTTACTTTAAATTCAATAAAACCATTTCAGAAAGTACTACAGACTATATTTTTTCTTCCGTATGTGACGAATACGATTGCGATTGGCATGGTATTTTCAGCAATGTTTAATATTGTTGGAAATGTAGGAACAGGAAATGATTTAGTAGTAACAGCAGGAATTATTAACAATATCATTGAATTTTTTGGAGGGGAAGCAATCAATTGGATTAACTCAGGTTCTACTTATACAGCGAATTTGATTGTGATGGTTATTTATATTGTTTGGAATGCACTTCCTTTTAAAATTTTGATTTTACTTGGTGGATTACAAAGTGTGAATAAGCAATATTACGATGCAGCAAAAGTAGACGGTACTTCTAGATGGAGAGTTTTTGTAAAAATTACGATACCACTGCTTTCTCCAATGCTTGCGTATGTGATTATTACAGGATTTATTGCAGGTTTTAAAGAATATACAAGTATTGTAGGTATTTTTGGAGAAAAGATGGGACCTCCCGATGAAGCAGGAAGATTAAATACAATGGTTGGATTTATTTATGATAATTTAGGGAAAAATCAAGGGAGAGCAAGTGCAGCAGCATTGATTTTGTTTGGTATTATTTTTGTAGTTACGATGGTAAATATGCAAATTAGTAAAAAGAAAGTACACTATTAGTAGAAAGTAGGAGAATTTAGAAAGTGAAGGCAGGGATAGGTAAATTTTTTGTTAAAGTTGGTGTCTATGGATTTCTTGCTTGTATGGCGTTGATAATTTTGTTTCCGTTTTATTTTATGATAATTTCTTCGTTAAAAACATTAGAGGAATATCGTTTGAGTGTGCCAACATTGTGGCCGAAGCAGTTTATATTTCGTAATTATATAGATGCATTTACAATAGCTAATTTGGGAAGATTATTTTTCAATACGTTATTCGTTGGAGTAGTTTGCACATTAATTTCTTTAGTGATTACAATATTAACAGCATTTGCGTTTGCTAGATTAGAGTTTAAAGGAAAGAGTATTTTATTTGGTGGAATGCTTGCAACGATGATGATTCCGGGTGAACTTTTTACAATTACAAATTATATGACAGTGTCACAGTTAGACTGGTTAAAAACATTTCGTGTTTTAATCGTGCCGTTTTTAGTGAGTGTGTTTTATATTTATTTGTTACGACAAACGTTTATGCAAATTCCAAAAGAATTATATTTAGCTGCAAAAGTAGATGGGACAAGTAATATCAAATATTTATGGAAAGTCATGGTACCATTAGCGAAACCAACGTTAATTTCGATTGCTATTTTGCAAATGATGGGTTCTTGGAATTCTTACATTTGGCCAAGATTAGTAGCGAATGATGAAGCACATCGTTTGATTACAAATGGATTACGAACTGCGTTTACTGCAACAACAGGAGATGTGAATTATCCTGTACAAATGGCAGCAGTTGCTATTGTTTCTGTACCATTGTTTCTTTTATTTATTTTTTTACGGAAATATATTATGGCAGGAGTAAGTCGAAGTGGGATTAAAGGGTAAGCGTTGCTATTCAGTTAGTAAAGCTGTTGCTTTCAAAACGAAAGGCTGAATAGTAACTGTTAAGTAGATATTTGTAAAGAAAGGAATTAATAAAAATGAAACATTTATCTTGGATTTTTGTATGTGTACTTGTGGTTGGTATGATAGCTTTGACAGGCTGTCGGCGTTCTAGGGAGAATGAGCAGGAGAATACGAATGCTATGTTTTTGGTACCAGAGGAAGGTTATACAGGAGAAGATGTAACAATTACATTTTATCATGCGATGGGTCCAAATTTGACTAATATATTAGAACAATATATTGTGGAATTTAATCAATTATATCCGAATATTCATGTAGAACATTTTTCAGTGGGTGATTATAATGATGTTCGTGAACAGATTAATCAAGAAATTACGGCAGGAAATCAACCAAATATTGCATATTGTTATCCCGACCACGTAGCACTCTACAATTTAGCAAATGTAGTTGTAACATTAGATGATTTGATAGAAAGTGATATTGTAGTTAAAAGAGCAGATGGAACAGAAGAACTACTTGGTTTGACAGACGAACAAAAAGATGATTTTATTGCTGGTTATTATGCAGAAGGTAGAGAGTTTGGGGATGAATTGATGTATACATTACCTCTTTCGAAATCAACCGAAGTACTTTATTATAATAAAACATTTTTTGACGAACATGGCTTAACTGTTCCTAAAACATGGGATGAATTAGAAGATGTTTGCGAAAGAATCCGAGAGATTGATAAAAATAGTATTCCACTTGGTTATGATAGTGAAGCAAATTGGTTTATCAATATGTGTGAACAGTATGGTTCGGATTATACAAGTGCAACAGGAAAGCATTTCTTATTCAATAATGAAACGAATCGAGAGTTTATGGAAGAATTTAGAGAGTGGTATCAAGAAGGATATGTAACAACACAAACATTGTATGGTTCGTACACTTCTAGTTTATTTACTTCCTTAAATGGTACAAGAAGTTATATGTCAATAGGTTCTTCGGCAGGTGCACCATATCAACGACCTGTAAAAAATGACGATGGCACATATCCATTTGAAGTAGGAGTTACAACAATTCCACAAGTAAATGCGAATCGTCCAAAAGTAATTTCGCAAGGACCTAGCCTTTGTATTTTCAAAAAAGAAAATCCACAAGAAGTCATAGCTTCTTGGTTGTTTATGAAATTTTTAACAACAAATGTAGAGTTTCAAGCAGATTTTGCAATGGCTTCTGGTTATATTCCAGTCATAAAGTCAGTAGCAGAAAATGAAGAATATGCACAATTTTTAAGTAAGGCAGATGGAGGAGATTATATTTCTGCATTGAGTGCAAAAGTATGTTTAGAACAGGAAGAAGCATATTATACTTCACCAGCATTTTATGGTTCTTCGATTGCAAGAGATGAAGTAGGAGCATTGTTTTGTAAATGTTTAGCTTCGAATGATAATGGAGATACGGAGAAGATGATTGAAAAAGCATTCGAAGATGCTGTAAAAGAATGTGAGTATCAAGTGGATTAGAAATAGAATAGAAAATTTTTAGCAATTATCATTGAATTGGCTTATAAATGATATAAATAAATCCCTATCAATAAAAAGAAAGGTTGTTCTGAAAGAATCAAATGTTCAGAACACCCTTTTTTTACGTGACGAAGAACAAGTTGTACTTCATAAAAATGTAAGTTATACTAAATGAAAAGAATGGAAAAAGGAGAGCGTTGGCATGGAGGATTTTCGTGAACGATGGTTATTGAATATAGGAGATGCGATAAAAGCAGGAGAATATACTTATGTTATTATAGGAAAACCTTTGGGATTTGGTGGTAGTGCAGTCATATATCCAGCAAAGCGAAGCGAAAGTGAGCTTTTGTATGCGATGAAAGAATGTTTTCCGAATAGTCCCGAACGCTTTATTTAGTAACACAAAGTGCTGTTAATTCTGAAGGAAATTTGTGGTATTTGGTGAAAGATACGGATGGTAATCAAAAATGGGTAGTCAGTACTTATTTGAAGGAAGTTTCCGAAGTAACTGTTTCCGAAAGAAATACAACCGTAACTGCTACCTATGTGGATGGTATTACACAAACGAATGCAGTAGTTCATGGTACAGTAGCATATAGTGGTTCTCGTCCTTCTGAGATTGGACTTTTATTTGGAGAAAACGCTTCTTCTTTACAGGTAGTAGCAAAAGAAGCAATCAATTTCTCTAAAAATCCATTTGATATTTGGTATGATTTAAATAAAGAAGCAAATACAACGTTAGCTCCTGGAAGAACTTATTACTATCAATTATATGCTATTGTCGATGGTCAATATAGTTACAGTAATGTAGTAAGCTTTTCTACTCCATCTCCAGTTAGTGCTTGGACAAGAGGAGCTACGAATATTACTTCTACCAATGCCACAGTAAATGGTAGTGTGCAGTATACGGGAAATCGCCCTACAGCAGTAGGTTTATACTTCGGTACGAATCCAGCGCAATTGCAGCATGTAGCGTATGAAACGATTAATTTTTCCAAGAATCCATTTGATGTATGGTATGACCTTACGAAAGAATTAAATATTACTCTTTCTCCTAATCAAACTTATTATTATCAATTTTATGTGATTCAAGATGGCTATTACTATTATAGTAATATGGATTCTTTCCAAAATTAATGTACTTTATGAATGATTGATTATAATAGAAAGGAACCTCCTTTGCTGAAATCTAGCAAAGGAGGTTTTTAATTGTATATGGATATGAATGATAGAATCATTAATGATTTAAGGAAGAAAGTTCTTGAAATACCTCCATATTGGTACGATTCGTTGTCAGTGGTGTAATAGAAATATGTCTTTGAATCAGGACAGTTTCAGTATCAAAGTCAGTTTGTCCTTGTTCTGTGAAAATACTTTTTCCTACAGGGAGATAGTGATTATTTTCTTGTGGAATAAAGTTATCCCCAAAGTATGGGCCACCTTGTCTTGTAATACGAATACCTTTTGGATGGATTGGTATATTGACATTGTAAATCATATTTTTTTCAAAGAGGTTATGTTTGATAAAAAAGTCGTAAATAGTATCTAAACTTTCTAGTGCTGAGTCGAAACTTTCAAATTCTGTGGAAATAGCAACTGATGGAATACCACGATAAGCAGATTCCATAACGGCACTTACTGTTCCAGAGTAAATAATATCTTGTCCAATATTTAATCCTTTGTTAATTCCAGAAATAACTAAATCATAAGTTCGTTCTAAACCAACAATAGCAAAGCGAACACAGTCTGCTGGTGTGGAATCTACCGTATAGGTTTCGATAGTAGGAAAAAGGTCTGTTTTTAAAACTTCAAAGGATTTATGAATTTCAATTCCATGACTTTTTCCACTTTGTTCTTGTTTTGGTACGACAATAGTAACTTCGCCAAGTTTACTTGCCCACCTAGCAAGAGGAAGTAAAACGCTAGAAGAAATACTATCGTCATTTGTAATTAAAATTCTCATAAATAAAGTCCTTTCTGTATAAAAAACATTGTTATAAAGTTTTTTTATGGTTCATTATAAAAAAGTATATTGTGAATCTGCAATGATGATTTTCGTTTTATAATATTTATAGCCATTCAGTATGAGTTTCCTTATATTCTTTGATTAAAGCATCAGCATCAGAAATCAATGCTTGCATTTCTTCTTGATTGTAAACGGTAGAGCCACTGGCACAGGCGTGACCACCACCACGATATTTTTCTGCTAATGTATTAATATGAGCGAAACGAGAACGTAAGCGTACACGAATTGTTCCGTTCTCATCTCCAGTTTCTACAAATAGTATCCAACAAAGGCATCCTTTTATTCCTTCCATGTAAGAAATGGAAGAACTTGCCATTTCCTGTGTTAAATGGAATTGTTCTTGCATTGTTTTATCCACATATAAATAAGCAACACCATGTTCTGTAATATTCATTTGTTCATATACATGAGCCTTAAATTTTAATTGGTCAAATTCTTCTAAATAAAGATTTGCATAAAGTAATTCAGTATTGATACCTTGGTCTAATAAAATAGCAGCATAGCGAAGGGTATCACCACTCACACTACTAAAACGAAATCTTCCAGAATCTGTTACCATACCAGTAAATAAATAAATGGCAGCTTGTTTCGTTAGTATTAATTCGTCACGAAACGTATCATAAAATTTTACTATCATTTCACAAGTAGAAGATTTGTCAGGCTCTACCCAAGAGTAATCACCGTAATGGTCAACATCAATATGATGGTCAATTTTTATCAATTCTTTACAAAGAGAATATTTTTGACTAGAACTACGAGAAAGAGTACCCGTATCAAGTAGAATACCAAGTGCATCTGCAAATAGTTCATCAGCAATTTCTCCATCTTCCTCTCCAAGAAAAGCTAAATAATCGGAATAATCTTCATTCACTAAATAAATTTCTTTTTCAGGATAAGTTGCTCGTAAAATTTCTTGTAATCCTTTCGTAGAGCCAATCGCATCACCATCTGGTCGAAAATGACGGAATAATAAAATACGATGATATTCTTTTATTTTATTTAAAATAGTTTGCATAATTTCTAAGTTCACAGTAATAAAACCTTCTTTCTCTAGTTATTTTAGTATAAAATATATAGTTGTAATTATATAATAATACAAGATTATTCGGCTGTTTTATTTTGATTTGCCAGTTGGTCTAGGTCAGCTAATAAAAGCATAGCTTCTTCTTTGGAAGACACGGTAGCACCACTAGCTTTTGCATGACCACCACCACCATATTTTACTGCAATAGGATTAATATTATAACAACTAGAACGAAGTTCACAAAGAATACCGTCTTTGGTTTCTGTAAAATTTACCCAAATATCAGTGCCTTTGATATCAGCCATTATATTAACCATACCTCTTGATATCGAAAAAATATCTTTTTTCAGTTCATTCAATTCTTCTAATGTTGTATAAATATAAGCAACCTTATGTTGTGTAAATTTGATTTTTAATAAAAATTGTGCTTTCAATTTTTTTTCTTCAAAGTCTTCAGCATATAATTTTGTGTAAATATCATTGATGTCTATTGATTGTTCCATTAAAAAAGAAGCAAGGCGAAACGTACGAGTTGTCGTAGAATCATATCGAAATCTTCCAGAATCTGTTATCATGCCTGTATAGAGTGCTTTTGCAGCAAGTGGTGGAACAAAAAGATTAGATTGCATAGCAAAGTCAGTAATTAGACCACAACAACTTTCATAGCTACTGTCAACCATTTCATAATCTGCGATTTTTTCACGAAATAAATGATGGTCAAAACGAATCGTAGTATGTGCTAAAGCATATCGCTCATCATTAATGAGATGTTTTGAACCACAATCTAAAATAATAGCTAAAGCATTTTTATAAATAGTATTTGGTATGTTATCCATAGTACAATCATCCATAAAGTCATAAATACCAGCAGGGTCGCCAACTGCATAAATTTGTTTTTGTGGGAAATTCGCTTTCAAAATATGTTTTAATCCAATTTGACTACCTAACGCATCACCATCTGGATTAGAATGACGATGTAGAATGATGGTATCGTATTTTTGAATAATATCAATAATTGTTTGAAACATAAAATAACCTTTCTAAAAAAATATGAGTGATTCAGTAATGTTATTATTATAAGTAGTTTTCTAAAAAAAAGCAAATTATTTGCTAAGAAAGAAGATGAAAAGAAATGGAAAATAAAACGAGAATTCTTTACATTCGCATTGTTTTGTGCTATATTAAATAAAGCAAAACTATAGTTTAAGGAGAGTGCAGGATATGCAAGAAATTAATGCAAAAATTGTAACAAAAAGGATTACGAGTTCTAATATTTATATTCCTCAAAATGTGGATAAAAATTTGAAGTTGGCTATGAAATGTAAAGCTCAAATGAAAACTCCTAAAAAAGAAGGAGATAAAACAGTATTATTAAATATGGAATTGGCTGTTTGTACAAAAGATGAAAAATTAAATATAGCATTGGTAGCAGATGTTATTTTTGAATTAGAGCAAGTGCCAGAAGATTATAATAAAGTTGCAGAAATTACATTAGTTCCAATGGCAAAGGAAGAATTGTTAAATTCCATGGATGAAATGTTAGTTGTTATGGGATATAAGAAAATGGAACTAAAAAACATCATTAATTAGATTTTTGAAATCTAAAACAGATAAATAAAAAAGCCTATTTGAATTTTCAATAAATGTCTAGTCTACTTAGAAAGTAATTCGGAATTGAAATTTCCGATTGCACTTAGTTGAAAATGAAAAAGAATAGCATCCTCAACTTTGGTCGGCTGGGATGCTATTTCTTTTTGTTATTGTGCTTATCTATATAAGACAGAGTCGCAAAATTGACATTCAATAAAAAAATCCCATAAAAAACAACAAGAATACTTATTTGTATAAGAAAATCAAAGAAATAAAATTAAAGGATAATCTGTTTAGAAATGTTATATACTAACTCAAAAAAATGCCAGTTATAATTATTGGCAGATTGTGAGGTAGTATGCAAAATCATTTAAAAAATCAGACCAGTCCTTATTTGTTACAACATGTGAATAATCCTGTGGATTGGTATCCTTGGGGAAATGAAGCTTTTGAGAAAGCAAAAAGAGAGCAAAAACCTGTGTTTTTAAGTATTGGCTATAGTACTTGTCATTGGTGTCATGTGATGGCACATGAGAGTTTTGAAGATGAGGAAATTGCCAGTATATTAAATCAATATTTTATTTCTATTAAAGTTGATAAGGAAGAACGTCCAGATATTGATAGTATTTACATGTCTGTTTGTCAAGCATTGACAGGGAGTGGTGGTTGGCCAACTACGATATTTTTAACACCAGAGCAAAAGCCTTTTTTTGCAGGAACATATTTTCCAAAACAAGCGAAGTATGGACAAATTGGTTTAAAACAATTGTTATTAGCAGTACAAGAACAGTGGACTAAAGATAAAGAAGCTTTAACAAAGTCAGCAGAAGAAATTGTATCGGTAATAAAAAGAGAACAAGGGCAAAAAAATATAGATTTTGATGAAGAAGATAAAGATGCATTGATAGGAAAAGCAATTACGTTTTATCAGAGAATATTTGATAAAACGTATGGAGGCTTTGGAGATGCTCCGAAATTTCCAACACCACATAATTTATTATTTTTAATGAGATATTATGAACGAAGTAAAGAAAAACAAGTTCGAAGTATGGTAGAAACAACATTACTTCAAATGTATCGTGGTGGAATTTTTGACCATATTGGTGGAGGATTTAGTAGATATTCTACAGACCGATATTTTTTAGTGCCACATTTTGAAAAAATGTTGTATGATAATGCGTTATTACTAATGTCTTATGCAAAAGTATATCAATTAACAGGATATCCAATTTATCGAGAAGTGGCAGAAAAAACAGCAAAGTATATTTTGAGAGAAATGACAAGTGGAGAAGGTGGTTTCTTTAGTGCTCAAGATGCCGATAGCGAAGGCGAAGAAGGAAAATATTATGTATTTTCGCCAAAAGAAATTATACAATTACTTGGAGAACAAAAAGCAAACGCATTCAATCAGTATTTTAATATTACAGAGCAAGGGAATTTTGAGGGAAAGAATATTCCAAATTTATTGAAAAGTAAAGGATTACAACATCAGTTTGAAGATAGTTTATCGACTGTGTATCAATATCGAAAAAATCGGTATCAGTTGCATTTAGATGATAAAATTTTAACAGCATGGAATGGAATGATGATTACAGCAATGTGTTGGTTGTATCGAGTAACAGGAAATGAACATTATTTAATGTCAGCAAAACAGGCACAACGTTTTATTCTTACAAATCTTTGTGAAGAATATACATTATATGCTAGTTATCGAGAAGGAAAAAGAAGCGGAAAAGGATTTTTAGATGATTATGCTTATGAAATTTTTGCTTTATTAGCATTATATGAGGCAACATTAGATGAGAGGTATTTGGATTTAGCAAAGCAATTTTGTAAAAAGACAATCATAGAATTTTGGGATGAAGAAGAAGGTGGATTTTTTCTTTATGGAAAGGAAAATGAGCAGTTAATTATACGCCCAAAAGAAACTTATGATGGTGCAGTACCAAGTGGAAATTCCATGATGGCTTATAATTTAGTACAGCTTTCTTTGTTAGAAGGAGAAGAAAACTATTCAGAATTATTAGAAAAACATTTATTATTTATGAGTCAAGAATCGAAGCAATATCCTATAGGACATGCGATGTTTTTAACAGCATTGTTAGATTTTTTAGAACAACCAGAAAAAGTTGTGGTAGTAATAAAAGAAGAAGCAGATTTGAACCACTTTTCTTGTAAAGTTTCATTAAATACAATCATTCGAGTTTTCAGAGAACCAACAAACGAATATCCATTAAAAAATGATAAAACAACGTATTATGTATGTAAAGGACATACTTGTCAACCAGCGACAAATGAATGGAAAGTATAAAAATAACAAGAATAATTATTTGCACAAAAAAATAAAATATGATATAATGTAAAGGATTTATCACTTTAACGGAGTGTTGTTTTAATATAACAAAGAAAATTATTTTAGAAAGGAAACTTGTTATGGGAAAAATATACACATCGGCTGACCAGTTAATTGGTAATACTCCTTTATTAGAGTTAACGCATATAGAGAAAGAGTTTGATTTAAAGGTAAAATTATTAGCAAAGTTAGAATATTTGAATCCTGCTGGTTCTATTAAGGACAGAGTTGGAAAGGCAATGATTGAGGAAGCAGAAAAAAGTGGAGTATTAACAAAGGATTCTGTTATTATTGAGCCAACTTCTGGGAATACAGGCATCGGTTTGGCAGCAGTAGCTACTGCGAAAGGATATCGAGCAATGATTGTTATGCCAGAAACGATGTCAGAAGAACGTAGACGTATGATTTCTGCGTATGGAGCAGAATTAGTATTAACGGATGGTGCAAAAGGAATGGCTGGTGCGATTGCGAAAGCAGAGGAGTTAGCAAAAGAAATTGCTGGTGGTTTTGTAGTTGGACAGTTTGTGAACCCAGTGAATCCAAAGGCTCATTTTGATACAACTGGACCAGAAATTTATAGAGATACGGATGGAATGGTAGATATTTTAGTTGCTACGGTAGGAACAGGTGGTACAATTACAGGAACAGGTGGATATTTAAAATCTCAAAATCCAGAAATAAAGGTGATAGCTGTAGAGCCAGCAAGTTCTCCAGTACTATCAAAAGGGATAGCAGGCTCACATAAAATTCAAGGGATTGGTGCAGGTTTTATTCCAGAGATTTTAGATACAAAAGTATATGATGAAGTAATTACGGTGGAAGATGAACAAGCTTTTTCTATGGGTGGATTGATAGGAAAAAAAGAGGGAATTTTAGTCGGAATTTCTTCTGGGGCAGCGTTATATGTAGCAATTGAAGTAGCAAAGCGAGAAGAAAATAAAGGAAAGACGGTCGTAGTTATTTTACCAGATTCGGGAGATAGATATCTTTCAACAGAAATGTTTGCATAAAAAACTAGCAATGAGCGAGTTCTTTTTACGATATTGTATAGGCTTATTTAGTAAAAAAAGTTGCATTTATAGGAAAAATAAAATATAATAATTAAAAAACGGAGGATAAGAAAGATGGTAGATGTGATTCAAAAAATTAGTGCAAAAAGTGTAGGAATTTTTACAGCAGGTGTTGTATTTGGAACAGCAGGCATTAAGTTATTATCTAGCAAAGATGCAAAGAAGGTTTATGTGCAGTGTACTGCTGCCGTTCTTCGTGCAAAAGATTGCGTATTGAATACAGTAGCTTCGATTCAAGAAAATGCAGAAGATATTTTAGCAGAAGCAAAACAGGTGAATGAAGATAGAGAAGTAGCAGAAGAAGAATTTGGAGAAGAAGATACTGTTTGTGAACAATAAGAAAAGTAGATGGTTTATTTTATGAGTTACGATAGTAGCTATTTAGTTATGAGTGAGTAGCGAATTAGATTACGAATATCTACTTGATATAACCAAACTAAAGGCGAAAGCACTTATAGAAAAAACTATAGGTGCTTTTTGTGAATGCAGAATGAGAAAACAACATTTTTTTCGGAGTAGGAAAGTACAGAAAAGAGGATTTTATGAGGTTTATTATCAAACATGAAACGAAAAAGCGTATTCGTGTGCGTTTTATACAAAAGAAAATGAGCTGTGAGCAAGCAGATATCATTCAACATTATTTTGAAAATCAACCAATGGTAACTTCTGTAAAAGTACAAGAACGAACTCAAGGTGTTACGATTACATATCAAGGAGATAGAGAGTGTATTTTGAAGTTACTTTGTGAATTTGAGTATGATGCCGTAGTTGTTCCAGAATATATGTTGGATAATACAGGTCGAGAATTAAATCTTTATTATAAAGAAAAGTTAATTACAAAGTTAATTCTTCGTGCAGGACGAGTATTATTTTTACCTTTTGGAATACGAAAAATTTGGGTAACGTTTCGAGCAGCACAGTATATTTACCGTGGTTTAAAAATATTGGCACAGAGAAAAATAGAAGTTCCAGTATTAGATGCGATTGCAATTGGTATTTCGATTGCAAGACAAGATTTTAAAACTATCGGTTCGATTATGTTTATTTTAAGTATTGGAGAATTGTTGGAGGAATGGACACATAAAAAGTCCGTAGGTGATTTGGCAAGATGTATGTCGTTGAATGTCAGTCATGTTTGGACTTTTATAGATGGACAAGAAGTGTTAGTAGAGGCAAGACAAATTGAAGCAGATGATTTAGTTATTGTTCATGTTGGTACAATGATTCCTTTTGATGGTGTTGTTGTGTCTGGGGAAGCCATGGTAAATCAAGCCTCTTTGACAGGAGAATCGCTTCCAGTACGAAAAGTAGCAGAAAGTTATGTTTATGCTGGGACAGTAATTGAAGAAGGAGGCATTGTATTTCGTGTAAAAGAATCAAGTGGTTCTAGTAAATTTGAGAAAATTGTAGGAATGATTGAGGAAACAGAAAAGTTAAAATCTTCCGTAGAGAGTAAAGCAGAGCATTTAGCAGATGCCCTAGTTCCATATACATTGTTTGGTTCTTTGGCGACATGGGCATTGACTAGAAATGCAACAAAAGCACTTTCCGTACTTATGGTAGATTTTTCTTGTGCATTGAAACTTGCAATGCCCATTACAGTATTATCTGCTATTCGAGAATTACATCAATATCATGTCGTAGTCAAAGGTGGAAAATATTTAGAAGCTATGGCAGAAGCAGATACGATTGTATTTGATAAAACAGGAACACTAACAAAAGCGAAGCCAACGGTAGTAGATGTTGTTTCTTTTTGTGAGAAATCTCCAGAGGAAATGCTTCGTTTAGCTGCTTGTTTAGAAGAACATTTTCCACATTCTATGGCAAAAGCAGTGGTAGATGCAGCAAAAGCGAAAAAATTAGTACATGAAGAAATGCATTCCAAAGTAGAGTATATTGTTGCACATGGAATTTCTACAACTGTAGAAGAAAGAAAAACGGTGATTGGAAGTTATCACTTTATTTTTGAAGATGAGAAATGTCAAATTCCAGAAGGAATGCAAGAGCGTTTTGATAACTTGCCAGAAGAATATTCTCATTTGTATCTTGCAATTGAAGGAAAATTGGTTGCAGTCGTTTGTATTGAAGACCCATTACGAGAGGAATCTTTCTTTATTGTGGAAGAACTGAAAAAAGTGGGTATTAAAAAAGTAGTTATGATGACAGGAGATAGTGAAAGAACGGCTCATGTGATTGCAGAAAAAGTTGGTGTAGATGAATATTATTCAGAAGTACTTCCAGAAGATAAAGCAGGATTTGTTGAGAGAGAAAAATTGACAGGAAAAAAAGTAATTATGATTGGAGATGGAATTAATGATTCTCCTGCACTTTCTGCGGCCGATATTGGTATTGCAATTAGTGATGGTGCAGCGATTGCAAGACAGATTTCCGATATTACAATTGCAGGAGATGATTTGCAAGAAATTGTTACCCTAAAGAGAATAAGTAATGCATTAATGAAACGTATTAAAAAGAACTTCCACTCTATTGTAGGAATCAATACAGCATTGATAGGATTAGGAGTAACAGGAGTAATGCAACCAACAACATCGGCTTGGTTGCATAATGCGTCTACATTAGCAATTTCTGTTGAAAGTATGAAAAATTTAATATCAAAATAAGTAAATAGTAAAAAAGCCTTAATTTTATTGTAAAAAAATATTGACAAAGCGTTCTTTTTTACGTATATTCTTATCTTATGATAAAACGCATGAGAATAAGTCCGTAACTCTCCATGGAATGCTTTAAGTATTTTTTTGGTAGAGACTTGTTTGATTCAACTAAAATACTTAGGAATGGAGAAAGAAAACAATGTTCAAAAACTTTAAAAACTTCAGTGTGAAGAAAAAGATGAATACAGGGTATAACATAGTCATTATATTGATGCTTATATCTGGTATTGTAAGTATGATAGCATTATCGAGTTTAAATAGTAGCTTGAATACTTTTGTAGAAAAAATTAATAGAGCAGATACCGCTGTAAAAATATGTCGAATTGATACGAATATAGCAGCAAGAACGATTCGTGAAATGGCATTAAATGAAGATACTTCGACTTATTCGGAATATCGAACAAAAGTGGAAGAAAAACTCGATGGAGTATATGATGAACTTGAGGCATTAAAAGAAACTGAAGTAATTGATACAAAACTATGTGACAATTATGAAACAGAAATTCGTTTATGGGCAGAAGTAGGTTTAGACATTTTAGATAAGTTAGAAAATGGAGATAGAGAAGGAGCAATTGATTTAATTTTTGCTCGATGTGTTCCTGAATTAGATGCTTTAATTGAAGTATCTTTAGAGTTAGATGAACTTACTACAAAGATGATGGATGAAACAGTAGAAAAAAGTGCATTGATTTTTAATATTGGAGTAGTAGTTATTATTCTCTTTATTATTATAGCTACAGTTTCTGATATTCGTATTGGTAAATTAATTGTAACTAGTATTACAGAACCATTGTTAGAAATTGAAAATGCAACAAAAGAATTATCGAACGGAAATTTACATGCGATAGTAAAATATGAAGCAAAAGATGAGATAGGAAGTCTTGCTCATCATTTAAGAGATTCTATTAGTACATTAGCTTCTTATGTAGATGATATTTCTAGAACTATGAAGTCGTTTGCAGAGGGTGATTTTTCTATAAAACCAAAGACCAATTGGAAGGGTGATTTTGTTGCTATGCGTGATTCTATTGTGACATTTGAGAGTAGTATGGCAACCATGATTCGTGGTATGCAACGAATTGCAGAACAAGTGTCGATGGGGTCAGAACAAATCGCACAAAGCTCTACTAATTTAGCAAATGGTGCTTCCGAACAGGCAGAAATAACAGAAGAACTTTCTGATGCAATTGGAAGAGCTGCAAAGGATTTAGAGTTTAGTGCAGTTACAGCAGTAAATAGTAGTAAAAATGTAGCAAACTCTGGAATTGCTATTGTAAAGAGCAATGAAAAGATGCAGGAAATGTTGCAGTCTATGGAAGAAATTGGGGAATCTTCGAAACAAATTCGTCAAATTATCGATACGATTAATAGTATTGCTTCCCAAACAAACTTATTAGCCTTAAATGCTTCGATTGAAGCTGCAAGAGCAGGAGAAGCAGGTCGTGGTTTTGCTGTAGTAGCTGACCAAGTTTCTTTATTGGCGGCACAAAGTGCACAGGCAGCAAAAGAATCGAATGTGTTAATTGCATCTTCTTTAGCAGCAGTAGAAAAAGGTGTTTCTATTGCAAATGAAACAGCAAATCAATTAGAGCAAGTAGTAGCTGATTCAAAAGAAATTCAAAAGAGTATTGATGGTGCAGCTACAGCATTGAAAGAACAAGCAGATGCCTTTCATCAAATTACGGGTAGCGTAGACCATATCAATGATGTTGTACAGACAAATTCTGCAACAAGTGAAGAATGTGCTGCATCTAGCCAAGAAATGAGCAGTCAAGCAGATGAGTTAGATAAGTTAATACGACAAATTAAAGTTGGAAAATTTTAAATATGACAAAGGTTATAAGCAGGGATTGTTTATAACCTTTTTGTTTTGTAAAAGATTGGTATATTGTTTTTTTTTATTCGATATGATATGCTAAAAATAGCCTTTTTTCAAATAATCTTGATGATATTCGTTAAATTTGTAAAGACAATAGTATTGCAATCCTTTATAATCAATCGTTAGAAGGGAGGATTGCGATTATGAGTAAAACACAGCCGATAAAAGAACTGGAACAAGTCAATGCTTTGAAGGAGTATTTTTTGGAAAGGGGACAATTTAGAAATTATGCTTTGGTTGTACTTGGAATGAATACATCATTACGAATTAGTGATATTTTAGATTTGCGTTGGAAAGATGTATATAATTATAGGTATAATAAGTTTCGGAAACATCTAATTGTCATAGAAAAGAAAACAAAGAAAAAAAATACAATTGCCTTAAATAAGGGGATTATAGAAGCTTTAGAGTTGTTAAAAAGAAAAGAGAAAGATATATCACCAGACCGTTATATTTTTGTAAGTCAAAAAGGAGTAAATACACCTATTACAAGACAATGTGCTTATACCATTATTAAGAGAGCAGGAAAAAAACTTGGATTTGAAGAAACGATTGCTTGTCATTCTCTTAGGAAAACATTTGGATATCAAGCATGGAAAAAGGGAGTACCTCCTGCTTTGCTGATGTCGATTTATAATCATTCTTCTTATGAAGTTACAAAACGATATTTAGGAATTAGTCAAGATGAACGAGACCAAGTATTTATGAAGGTAATACTTTAATAGATAGGAATTTTATATATGAAACGGATTTTTAAATTTATAAAGTCAATATTGTGGAATATATGTAAAATATTGATAATCTTACTATTATTAGGAATTTTGTTAGCAGGAATTTATTTCTATCAAAAATATAGTGAACCAATTGTAGCATTAAAACAAAAAGCAGAAACGATTGCAAAAAACTCAGAAAGAGAAGATTTTAGAGCTTCTTTAACAAGTGTTGTATATGATAGTAGTGGAGAAAAAATTTCAACATTACGTTCAGGAAAAGATTCTTATTATTTAACGTATGAAGAAATACCAAAGTATGCAAAAGATGTAATGATAGTGACAGAAGATAAGAAGTTTTATTCTCATAGTGGAGTAGATTTATTAGCGAATGTGAGAGCTTTTTATTATTTACTTGAAAATAAAGGAAAAATTACACAAGGTGGAAGTACGATTACACAACAGTTAGCAAGAACGATTTATTTAACAAATGAAGTAACGTATGAGCGTAAATTAGTAGAAGTATTTTTAGCATGGGAATTGGAAAAAAAGTATTCTAAAACAGATATTTTAGAATTTTATTTTAATAATATTTATTTTGCGAATGGCTTTTATGGGATTCAAGCGGCATCGAAAGGATATTTTAATAAGAGTGTACAAAATTTATCTTTATCAGAACTTGTATTTTTATGTGCGATTCCAAATAATCCAAGTTTGTATGACCCGTATTTACAAATGAATAAAACGATAGAACGAAGAAATCGTATGTTATTACAAATGTTAGAAGATGAAAAGATTACACAGACAGAGTATAATACTGCGATTGAGGAAGAAATTGTTGTAGAAAAAAATAATATCAATCGACATAATTATGTAGAAACTTATGTATATTATAGTGCGATTCGTGCCTTGATGGAACACGATGGATTTAAGTTTCGAAATAGCTTTTTAGATGAAGAAGACAAAGAAACTTATGAAAACATCATGCATGACCCACAGTTTGTGGCACAGTTGATACAGGCTAAAGCCGGTGGTGATATAGTAAATCAATATTCTGATTCAGCAGATATAAGTGGTTATGACATTGTTTTTATCGGTTGGGAAAACATCCATGGTCATCTTCCACAATCAATGGTGAAACTTCTGACAGGCACAAAATACAAAGGAGAATTAATTCTGTTCCTTACAGTAAATGGCAATGGGCTGGAAGACATAAAAAACGAAATAAAAGCTTTGCAGCCTGAAGCTGTAATGAAAAGAACAACAATGATTGCACCGGATTATCCGGCACGCTTTCCTGGTCTGGAAGTGGACTCATGGGTATGCAGTATGTATATCAACAGTCCATATTACCAGCCTGAAAAACCTACAGATACACTGGCAACAGTCCCGGCAGATAAAAACAAACAGCAGGTATTGTATATCTGGGAACAGGACAATGTTCCTGCATTTACAGAATATACTGTAAATGATAATTATTATTTTGATCAACCAG
>CALASV010000225.1 GCA_937888895.1 uncultured Clostridia bacterium
AATTAATAACTTTAAAAGAAAGGAGATAATATGAAAGCTGAAATTTATTACTGTGATGGTCATGGTCAAGAAGTTCTTCATTATAATGGTTCAATTGTAAAAGATGGTAAACTCACAGGTCAAGAATTTTTATTTAAGAAACTTTTCAATGTAGGTTTTGACGCTAATTCTGCTATATATAAACTTCTTGGGATTTATGATGCTAAAGACAGTAGTTTTAGTAAATCTTTCTTTAAAGTTCGTAAAGATGGACGGCTTCAGATAAACTTTAGAGATAATGATATATTTAGACTTGTAGATGCTAATGGTAAGAAAGGTATCATAACTGTTGGAAATGATTTTGATTCTTCTATGAATCAAACTATATCTGAAGGTATAGATAATATTGTTTCTGATTGGTTAGATACTTATATGACCTATATATCTAATTCTCGTTCTCAATTTGAAACTATATTAGATGCTGCTGATAATCTTGATTTTACTGATTATATGTTAAATACTACTTTAGCATATATGATGTATGATTCAATATTTGAAGGTTCATCTAAATTTTATAAAGACCCTAAGACTTTCTTAAAGCGTGCTAAAGAAACTCAAATGGGTGGTACTTCATTTGCTGCCTTTGATTTTAATCAATATATTGGAAACAATATTGAAACTGTTAAAGATATTAATGGTGAAGATGCAGTTATTTCTATTAAAGATAGAGGCGGTAATGAATTAATTCAAACTATTCCTACTTATACAGGAAATGGTATATCTAATAATCCTTTTGTTCTTCGTACCGGTTTTAGAGCTATTACTGTAAAAAATACCAAATCTAAATATAAAGAAGTAAAAAGAGTTTGGGAAACAGTTTATAAATCTGCTCTTAAAGGTGTTAAAAATGAAGAATCTGCAAGAAAAATTGCAGACCAAATTGCTGCTGGTTATGGATATGGTGAAAAAGGTGCTACAACTAAAGTTAATGATGCTCAATCTTATATAACTCTTGAAGAGTTTATCCGTCGTAAATTTGCTGATGGAACTCTTGAAGAATATATGCCTCTTCTTCAACAACTTCTTGACCCCAATATTAAACCTGAAGATATTGATTACGAACTTGTAGCTAAGAAAATTCAACCTCAAAAGAATGTTTACTATGATTTACAATTTGACCCTATAACTGGTAAACATTATCCTCGTCAAATTAAAAATGCTGAGTTTGTTCTTATCCCTAAGCTTTTAGAAAAAAGATATGAAGAAAATGATGATAAAGGACATAAAAAAGGAGAGCTTCTTCCAATGGAAGAACAATCTTCTCTTTATCAACTTTATCATATGATGAAAGAAAATGATATTGCTCAAGTTAATACTGTTGAAACTTCTAAAGCTGCAAATAAAAATGTTCTTACTTATTGGGATAATGATGGAAAAGCTAATATGGATTTACTCAAATCTTCCCTTAAGGGGGATGTCGTAGAAACATATTATTATAAAAATCTTTATAAGCAACAAGATGTTGTTGACCACATAGGTGATACTGAAAATAAAGCTGGTATTCAGCTTATTAAAAAGATAATGGATAATGCTTCTTCTTATGGGAAGAAAGTTTCAGATGCTACTGATGTTATACAAGCAGCTATGGCTGCTAATATTAAACATTCTTATAATGAGCTTATTAGAGAACTTGGTTGGAAAACAAACGAAGCTGGTGATATAGTAAATAAAGATGGTTCTACATTATTAAAATTTGATAACTTTTATAAGAAATGTCTTGAAGAATTTCAGAGAACAGGTTCTGATAGCAATATAACAGATTATCTTACTCCTGATAAAACAGGTATTCCTATTATGCCAGAGTGGATGTCTGTTGTTGCTACTAAACTTGAGAATATAGCACAATCTGTTTTCAACAATAACATTACTCGACAACTTTTACCTGGTTATCATGGTACTCAAGTTACTAATGTGGGTTATGCTGATGACCTCAAGTATCACCCCGTAGGAGAAAATGGAAATCAATATCCTGTTGTTGAAGTTCGTTTGCCTGCTTATCATCCTGCTATTAAGGCTCTTATTAAAAAGTATGGTAAAGAAGAAGCTCTTCGTAGACTTAATGAAGCTGGTTTAACAACTCATATTGGTTATCGTATTCCTACTGAAGGGAAACAATCTATAGCTGTAATTAAAGTTGTTGATTTCCTTGATGAAGCTTATGGCTCTACTATAATAGTTGCTAATGAATGGGTTACTCAAACTGGTTCTGACTTTGATATTGACTCTATCTATTCTGTTATATATGAACTTGAATTTGATGGAGAAAATGTTAAAAAGATTGAATATGATTTAACTGATTCTGAAGAAGCTACAGATAAGAGATTTATTTATCAACTTCGTAAGAGAGTAGAGAATAATGATGAGTATCTTGCAGCTTTTAATAATATACAAGAAGAAAATAATTTTGATGCTTTTATAGAACTTGGTAAGAAAGTTGGACTTAATTATGAAGAATTTGCTTCTCGTCCTATAATGGAACAACTTACTCGTGAACAACGCAACAATGTTATTTGTGATAATATGGTTGCAATTATGAGTGATGAAGCTGTTATGGAAGAAGTATATGGTCGTTCTAACTTTGATGATATTACTGCTGCTAAAAATGAAATGGAAGAAATATCTGGTAATACACTTAAAGATGCTTCTGTTTATAATCCATTAGACCAACTTAAGTTTATGCAAAATGCTATTGATGGTCGTAAACTTAAAGCATTTAGTGTTAATCGTGATACATTTACTTCCATAAATAATAGAGTTAGAACTCAATTAAGTCAAAAGGATGGTATTAGAGTTGTTTATGATTCTGAATATTATGATGAAAATATTATAGCTGGTGCTTATGATAGATATGATAAAAGAGATACAAATATAATAGTTGAACATCGTCAATTTGGTTGGTCAAATAATAATCGTAATGTTGTTGGTCGTTTAATTACATCTTATTCTTCTGAAACAACTGCTCATATTCTTGATGCTATTAAAGAAGGTGCTTTAATTAATGAAACTGATTATACTTTTGGTACATTTAAAACTCTTATAGACTTAGGTATAGATTATCGTACAGCTATTAGCTGGTTAATGCAACCCGCAATAAGCAGATTAAATGCTATAAACAATAGTACTAATAGTATTTATATTGGTAGCAAAGTTAATCCTGTTTATCAAGCTGTTGTAGATATTTATACTGAATTAGGTTTCAATGATAATACTAATAAGTATCCTACTTATAAGGAAATGTTTGAGAAACTTAAAAAAGATGATGATTATCAAAGAATATTGAAAGATGTTTTCTTTGAAGATGAGAATGGTAAAACTGCTATAAATGGTAAAGCATTAATTAAACGACTTGAAAACGAAAAGAAATATAAAGAAACTGGCGAACCTATTTCTCGTGATGATTTAATATTTGATTTAATAACTGTTAGACAATTTGATACTTATAATAAATTAACAGATAATATTGAAAATGTTGCTCAAGTTTTAAGACCAGATTCTTTCGGTGCTAAACAGATTATTAGAGATACAAGAACTGTTATAGAAAAAATAGATAGATATCGTAAAAAAGATGGTAATGTTCTTATAGCAGAAGATGGTAGAAATATTATAAATGCTGTTTATACAGAAGATAACTCTCGTTATGAATATCTTAATGCATTCTATAAATATGCTACTTTAGCTTCTGTTAATATAAATACTAAACTTTTTGATACTGAACGAGGTAATTTCTTACTTCTTACTAAGGAAATTGAAACTCGTATAGGTAAAACTCTTACAGATGAACAATATCAAGATGCTAAGAAATATCTTGTTCATTCTGTATATCAAGGCATTCCTCTTCTTTATTCTCCTATTAGATTAGATGATTCTCGTTTTGTTACAATAGATAAAGAAGCAATAGAAAATGGAAATGTTGCTTATTGGGATACTGAAACAGGTCGTATATACGGATTAAAGGAAACTGAAAAGAATAATCCTGATATAAATTTTGAAAATCCTTCTAAAGAAGATATAGATACATTTGCTAAATTAACTCCTGCTCAAAAAGTTTTATATATTAAAACTCATTTTACTGATATAAACTATTTCAATAAGTTAGATGTTGTTAAAGCTTTTAGAAATGAATTAACTTCTAAGCATTATTCTTACAATAGAATATTTGTTGCTGATACAACATTTGATATGGATACTCTTCGTCAAGAATTCTTAAATGCTTTTATGAATAAGAATCCTCTTGTTCGAATGACGGCTATTGACTTAGTTAAATACTCGTTTGTTGTTGAAGGATTTGATTTTAGAAAAGGTTCTATTAGTAAGACTATACCAAATGTTGTTCTTTATAGTGATGTTCAACAAGGTGGTATGGGAATAGTAAGTCAGGCTAAAGAAAGTTTCCAAAATCTTGATGTTCCTGGTTATGAAGTTCAATACTTTACTGATAATTTTATTAGAAGTCATAGCTATATTATAGAAAAAACTTCTATTAAAACTAAGAATAAAGATACTGTTTTACATAACAAACTTCTCAAATGTTATGACAAATCTAATGGCTTAATTGCTATTCCTAAGGTTGAAGCCTTTGAAGATTTAATTGATAGAGTTAAACAGAAAAGAAAGACCAGCAATTATGTTAAATTAGAACATTCTGCTGCTGGTTGTAGGCAAACTATACTTTATAAAGTTGTAGATAATTTGTTCTTAGATAAAGTTTATCTCATTCCTATTAATTATCTTGAAGAATTTGAAAATTCTGAATGGTCTGTAAATAATGCTAATAATAGATGGCAATCTTATAACTATTATATTTCTATAATTCAAGAACATATAACTGCTAATCAGGATATATTTGAACTTGATGAAAATGATAAACTTGTAGCAATATCTGATAATCAAGATGAAATTAATACTCTTCTTGAACAAAGAGATATGACTTTACAAGAAATAGCTGAAAGAAAATCTGAAATTCCTGTTTATAAATTTTCTTCACATCCTGATGAATATAAACTTATAAATGCTTATAAACAAGATAAACCTGCTCAAAATGCACAATTATCTAAATTCTTCAATGATATTAAGGAAATTATTGATGAAAACAATTCTGAAATAAAAACAATGGTTGTTGAAAATTCTTCTGATGTTATAGAAGGATTGCTTGCTCTTGGTAAACAAAGAAAATCTTTTTATATTCCTTATGAAGATACAACTGTTAAAGTAAGTATTCAAAGATATTATCCTAATAAAATTAAACAATATCAAAATAAAGGATTGTCTGCTAAAGAACTTACTAATGATATTCAATTCTATAGTAAAAGATTTGGTAAAATTGAAGATTGGCAAAAGTTTTATTCAATAGAAATTGAAGTTGATAGTAGTACTTTGCAAAATATTGAAGACAATGATGCTCGTGATAGTAAATATACAAGTTATGATGCTGCATACAATGCTTCCTTTACGGGGGATGAAAATCATACTCTTTCTGTTCTTATTGCTAAAGACCTTAAATTCCAAGCTATTCATGATGATGAAGATGCTATGCATACTTTATCTTCATTTAGTCTTAATGGAATACACGCATCTTCTGTTCAGAGTTTAAATGAAAAGAAAACAAGTGTTTATGCTATTGCAAATAAGTATTATAAGAAAGCTTATGATTCTCTTAATGCAGAAATGAATAATTTTACTCTTTCTAATGGACAAGTTTATAAGATTTCTGACCCTGAACTTTATAAAAATCTTACTCCCGATGATGCTCAAAGATTAATCAATCTTGTTCTTAAAGCACAGAATTTTGGTGATTCTCTTAGAGAATTTACTGACTTTGATGTTATAGGAGAAGATGCTGAAACTCAGCAAGAAGTTGAAACTCTTAAAAACTATGTTAATTCTATTAGAAATAGTAACTTGCTTAAATCTGCTTTTGACCATATCTTTAATATTTACATTTCTAAAGAATATTCTCGTAATCCTCACATTAAAGTTGGCTTAATAGATGCAACAACTTTATTTGGTGATACAAGTCGTTTTACTGCTGCTATAAGTGATATTGGGCATATTCCTCATAAGCAAATACAAATGGTTGTAAAAGCTATAGGAGATTCTCTTAGTGCTGCTGAATATGAAGGTAGACAAAAAGTCCAAGACTTTGATGATTGGATTAAAAATAATATAGGAGATAATCCTAATGAGGTCTTTAATAAAATTATTGATAAGGATGGTAGAATAATTCAACCTTTTACTGATAAATTTATTGAAGATAAAATTAAATTCCGTGATGAACTTAGAGAAATTGCTCAAACTAAAGGTTATGGTAGTAGAGAATATATAGAAAAGCGTTTAGCTTATGATAAATGGCTTTATAAGAATACTGAACAACTAATAATACCTGATTATTATAGACAAAATATTGAAATTAGAGAAAGAGCATTAAGACTTGGTGGTGATAGATTTATAAAATATAAAGAAATTACTACTGAATTAAATAGTGTTTATAGAGATACTTATAATCTTACTCCTGCTGAACAAGAAGAAAGAGGCAAACTTATAGATGCTCTTTATGAATTGCTCAATAAAGAAACTGAAGATGGTAAAATGAAACCTGCTTCTGAACTTAATGAAATAGAAGCTGTAGAAAAATATAGAGAAGATAATGCTAAATTAAATCAAGAATACTTTGTGTATAATGAAACTGAACAATTTAAAAAGAATCTTCAATATAATCTCGATATAATAAAGAGATATGATGCTGAACACAAAACTGAAAGTATTCAACAGAAACTTAATAATTTAGAATATAGAATTGCTTATAATTGGATTAGAAGTAATACTCGATATAAGCTTAATAAAGAAGCCCAAAAAGCTCTTGAAGATGCTTATAAAGCATTAAGTCTTGGTCCTGTTCAAAGAAGCAATCAAAATGGTGTTCGTCAAATATATGCTAAACATCGTAATGATGGTACATTATATGATGTATATGGACAAGTAATTGGTAGTAATTTCACAGATGATGAAATAAAGACAATTCACGATATTGAGCAAGCTAAGTATTCCCCCGTAGAGGGAGATATGACTCAATTTAGTGCTGATGGAACTCTTATTAAAAATGTTCCTCGTACTCCTATGCTTACTCAAGATTTTTGGATTAAACATTATATTGGTGATAATGAAAAGAATCCTGAAGTTGTTGCTTTAAAGAGAGAATTATTTACTAAAATTAATACTATAATTTCTAAGGGTATAAATAAAGATAAATATAGCCAAAATAGAGGTGTTGTTGAAGCAAGACGACTTTTTGATAATTGTACTCAAGAAGAACTTGAAGACCTTGCTGATTACTATCGTCAGTTAAGACTTCTTACTTCTGGTAGAAAGGAAAAGAAAGGTCCAAAGCTATTTGATTATAAATATAATGAAGTTGAGTTTGCTAAACAACAAGCTATTTATAAAACTCTTAATCGTACTGAGAAAAACCTTTTCCAAGAGATTTTCTGTGAATGTGATGCTACTGGTGCATTAGTAACTGATGATGATGGTAAAGCTGTTCCTAACGGATTTATTTATGGATATGCAGAACTTAAACCTGAAGTTGCTAAAGCACATCCTGAATTCTTTGATACTAAAAGAGAGAATGCAAGAAAACTTATTGATGATAATATAGAATTTGTTACTACTGAATATTATTCTGAAGCTCAAAACAAAAATGCCGCAGAAGCTCAACAGCTTTATCAAGAGGCTCTTGATTCTGGTAAAACTCCAAAAGAAGCTGCTCACATTCGTGATTCTCATATTGATTCTTGGTTTGATAATAACCATGTTTGGAATATGAGAGAAAGTAGATGGCAACCTATTCAAATTTGGACTGTTCGTAGAATAAAAGAGAATGGTACTTTACCTGGAACTTACGGATTTGAACCTATTGGAGATAATTTTGAGCGTGATGTTAAAGAAGATAAGAAAAACAATAATTATTCTACATTCGGAAACAATTATAAACCTTCTACTGGTTCTTATAACAATTCTCAATATGGTCAATTGCTTTCTAATCCAGAGTCTAAAGAATATAAACTTTGGAATTACATTACTAATTTAATGAATCAAGCTGCTACTAATAATTCTAACAGAAGATTTATTGAACAAGGTTTTGCTCCTCGTCAATACAAAGCTGTAACTGACACTGAATATTGGATAAAGCAAGGTCTTGCTGCTGTTGGATTGAATTTCAGAAATTATAATAATCAACATTGGACAGAAAATGTAGATTATGCTCATGACCATGAAGTTAGTAATCCTATGATGGAAATTCTTAAAACTAAAGGTTATGAAGCTCCTGAAAAGATTCCTGCTCAAGAACCTGGACAATCTGATGAAGACTATCGTCAAATAGTTTCTGAAATAAATAAACGAAATAGAGAACGAGAGAAAACAAATCTTGAATTAGAAAAAGCTGTTCGTGATGAAAATTGGAATACTGTATTTAGAAATTTTATTTATAAGTCTACTATTTATAGAGCAAGAGAAAAAGCTAAGAATTTAGCTTATATTACTATTGAAGATTTAAAATCTCGTAAAGCTTATTCTATTACTGGATTTGGTAATCTCAGTAGAACTCCTATGAGTACTGAAGGAAATCCTGATTATAATATGATTGACCAACAAAATACTCTTGGTATATTCCAAAACTGGATTCGTAGAGTTATTTTTGGTGAATATAAAAAATTAGGTAAGCTTAATAAATATGCTGATACTCTTCAAAATATGGCTTCTGCTAAATATATGATGTTTAACTTATATGCTGGTATAAACAATGTTACAGTTGGATTATCCA
>CALASV010000226.1 GCA_937888895.1 uncultured Clostridia bacterium
TATGGCAATTGGCGGTATTTATAGTGAACGAAGTGGTATTACGAACTTAGCGTTAGAAGGTTTGCAAGGGGCAGGAGCGTTTGTTGGGGCTTTAGTAGCTGTTTTATTGATGCAAACAATGGGAGCAGATTCTCAAGTACCTTATTATGCAGCAATGATTTTTGCGATGATAGGTGGTATGTTGTATTCGATGCTTCACGCTTTACTTTGTATTAAATTTAAAGCGAATCAAGTAATTAGTGGTGTCGTTATTAACATTTTAGCGACTGCATTGACAGCGTTTTTAACAAAAGTTATTAACCGTGTTGCATTTTCAGCACCATCTGATAAATTTGACCTTGGTGTTTCGCAAAAATGGACTATTCCTGTCATTAGTGAAATTCCTGTACTTGGTGCAGTTTTTACTAACATATATCCATTTGAAATCATTATTGTAGTGGTAGCAATTATTGCTTGGTATGTGCTTTATAAAACAAAATACGGTCTTCATCTTCGTGCCTGTGGGGATAATCCACACGCAGTAGATGCCGCAGGTATTGATGTAGCAAAAATTAGATTTACAGCCGTTATGGTATCTGGTGCATTATCTGGACTTGCAGGTATGAGTTTTGCTTATTCTATTTCAGCAAATTATTCTTCTGGAATTTATGTAGGATATGGCTATCTTTCGATTGCAGCATTGATTTTTGGTAACTGGAAAATAGTACCTACCTTAGCAGCTTGTTTGCTCTTTGGTTTTGCAAAATCAGGCGGATATCGTATTGTACAAGTCGCAGGATTGCCAAGTAGCTATTCTGATTTAATTATGATTTTACCTTATGTATTAACATTATTGCTTTTGGTGTTCTTCTCGAAACATAATGATGCACCAAAGGCACTCGGTGAGATTTACGATAAAGGAAAACGATAATCAAAAAAAGGAAACGGAAGATATGAATATTAGAATTTACAATGCAAGAATTTTAACAATGGAAGAAGGAAGACCTTTATTTGAAGGGGAACTTCATGTGAAAGGAAATCGAATTACTTATGTGGGTAACTCTCTTTCAAAAGAAGATTTATGTGGACAAGTAGATTGGGATAGAGAAATTGATGCCAATGATAATGTGATTATGCCGGGGTTCAAAAATGCACATACCCATTCTGCGATGACATTTTTACGTTCTTATGCAGATGATTTACCTTTGTTAGAATGGTTAAATGAACAGATTTTTCCGATGGAAGCAAAGTTGACAGACGAAGATATTTATCATTTGTCAAAACTTGCAATTATGGAATACTTAACGAGTGGTATTACTGCTAATTTTGATATGTACTTAACGCCAGATACAATAGCAAAAGCATCGAGAGATTGTGGGTTTCGAACGGTAATGGTTGGTGGGATGAATAATTTTTCCCAGTCATTAGAAAAGTTGGAAGAATGGTTTTTGCGATACAATAATCCAGAAGATTTAGTAACGTTTCAATTAGGTTTCCATGCAGAATATACAAATTCTAAAGAAAATTTAGAGAATTTAGCAAAGTTAGCACAGAAATATAAAGCACCAATTTGTGCTCATAGTTCAGAAAGTAAGTCTGAAGTAGAAGGATGTATTGAAAGATATGGAATGACACCAACCGTTCTTTTTGATAAGTTAGGAATGTTTGATTATGGTGGAACGTATTACCATTGTATTCATCTGACAGACGAAGATATTGAGCTTATGGCACAGAAGGGAATTTATGTTGTAACTAATCCAGCATCTAATATGAAGCTTGCAAGTGGAATTGCGAGAGTGGAAGATATGTTAGCAAAAGGAGTTCATGTTGCCATTGGAACAGACGGACCTTCAAGTAATAACTGCTTAGATATGTTTCGAGAAATGTTTTTAGTTACAGCATTAGCGAAAATAAAAAGTAATAATGCTGCTGCCATGAGTGCAGATACGGTACTTCAAATGGCAACAGTAGAAGGTGCTCGTTGTATGGGACTTCATGATGCTGATGTATTAGCCGAAGGAAAATTAGCCGATTTTATTATGATTGACTTGCAACAACCAAATATGCAACCATTAAATAATATTGTAAAAAATATTGTATATAGTGGAAGTAAGCAAAATGTAAAAATGACGGTTGTGAATGGAAATATTTTGTATGAAGACGGAGAGTTTTTCATAGGAACTTCCAAAGAAAAAGTGTATGCGAAAGCAAATGAAATTATACAGAGGATGAAAGCATAAGATAGAAATGAAAAGAATTCAATAGAGCAATATAAAATGGGATGTTGCAAAATGATTAGAAGTTTTGTTTTATTTTGCAACATCTCCTTTTTGTTTTATGAAAAAAATAGGGCGATTGCAAAAGTAGAAAGTTTCTATATTTGCAACAGCCTTTGAGAGTTACTCCTTTCGTTTTAGTAATTGATTTTTCTATGCAGTTGTTGTTCTAAAAGAAAAAAATAATAGTATCTCAAGAGGGTTGGGAAAATATTATAAATATAGCCCAAAAACCATATGAAAGAGGAGACTTTTGGGTGCATCATAACAAACTAATGTATTTTGATATTACATTATTAGATTGTATGGAGATTATAGATATAACATATGAAAAAATTATAGATGTTGATAGAATTGAGATACATATCGAAGGGATGAACTTTTTTTTCATTGTGCAATATGATGATGAGGTTATGGATGAGTGGTTAGTAATTAAAGAAACAAAGGAATGTTTACGTGGGAAGAAAATGTACGCATATTTAGAGAATAATATGGTTGAAAGTAAGCAAAGAAATATTCTCCTTATTGCATTGGAAAATTTGAAATTTAGTTATGAGACGGATAAAATTTATTTAAGTTTTTGGTGCGAAGAAGCAGAGAAATATATTTTAAAACATAATGAAGATAAGGAACTTCGATATGCATATGCAGATATCGCTTTCATTAATGAAGATGAAAATGTTCCATTTTCTATAAAAAATGCTTTAGAATATATAGGTGAAAATATTATTGAATATTTAAATTACTTAGAAAGTAAAATTATAGAAATAGTAGGTCAAGAAGATATGGAACAAATAGTAGGACGAATTTACCAATTATATAAACAGCGAAAGAATTAAGTGGTGATACAGGTAATATAGTTTTGAGAAGCCACCATAGAAATGATAAAAGCCCGATTATGTTATTATTTTGCCTCATTAGATAGTAAATTATCTAATGGGGCTTTTTTCTTTTAAAAATAGAGAAAAAAAGAAAAGAATACGATTATTTTTTAAAACAACTTCTTTTTTGAATTTTTGTGTGCAATATTTTCTTTTTTTATTTGATATATTAAATATAACAAAAGCAACAGTACCTTGAAAATAAAGTTTAGAGTATAGGAGCTTTTTGGAATTGATTTATAAAGAGGTGATGATTATGGTATGACTTATGTAGTACAATTAAAATATTGTAGTAGAAAATTATGGATATTACGATTGGTTTGGAAAGGTGATAATGTATGAAAACGATTAATAAGGAGAAAAAGAATATGGCAAAGAGAATTATTGCAGTGATGTTAGTTTTTTTTATGATTTTGGGTACATGTGAAATTACGGCAAATGCTGCCCAATATGCCACAGGAACGTATTCAACTTCAACAATCATTAATTTTCGAACAGGTCCAGGGTTGAACTATTCAAAAATCGGTATGACAGCTAATGGAGCAACATTTCAGGTTACAAAAATAAATGGTAGTTGGGGCTATTCTTCCAATATTCAAACGGTGAGGGGAGAAACGAAAGCTGGTTGGGTAAATTTGAATTATTGTAAACAGGTAGATAGTACTAGAACAACATATAGTACTATTTTTGCTTCAGTAAGAGGAAAGGGATATTCTCTTTTTCAAGCAAAAGAAATGAAATCGACTTCTTTTCCAAAAGGTAGCTTTGTATATGTATGGGGTTTTGTTCACGATGCACAAAATAATTTTTATATGAGTTATAGTCCAGGAAAAACTTGCAATATGACTCTATCTGTTTATCGTCCAGATGGTTCTTGTGCTTGTACATATACTTATAATGGTAGTGATAACAATTGGATTGGCTTAAAATTAGATGAAATTGGAAATTGGAAAATCCAAAGCAAAATTACAGGTTCTATTAAAGGAACTAACACAAGAACGATAACAGTAACAGAAAACTCGACAACTTCATCTGATTCAGGAGAAAATTTGTTACAAGCAAAGTTTGCAGAAAGTGTATATAAGATTGCAACAGCCCAAAAGGGGAAAAATTACAGCACATATGGTGCATCTAAAGGCGAAGCTTGGTGTGGATATTATGTGAGATGGATTTTGAAAAATGCGTATGAACAAATAGGATATAATTATCAAGATTTTGTACCAGTATCCAGTCTTCTTAGTGCTTCTAAAACAGGTGTTAGCTATCAAGCAGGAGGCTATGGAGAAGCCTATTCTTTCACCAACTGGAAGAAAATGAAAGGAGACAAAATTTACGAAGGATTTATTTCAAACAATCTAGCAAATTGTAGACCAAAAGTTGGTGATATTGTGTTAGTAGAAACGGAGGGCAAAGTAGAAGGATTGTCAAATGGTCCCGACCACCTTGGTATAATTATAAAAATCAACGCTGACGGGTCCTTTGTAACATCAGAAGGCAATACGGGAGTTGGAAATAATGAGACTAGAGTGGTGAAAGAATACACTTATGTTAAAGGAAGTTCAGGTATGTGGCATAGAAAAGGTGACAGTCTTCGTAAAGTCCATATGATTTGTTCAATTAAATTACCAAATTAAAAGATGTATCTATTATTATATTGTATTATTTCAACAAGGTTTTTGAAATTTATGCAAAAGCCTTGTTGAAAATAAAAATATCTTAAAAAGTATAATAAAATAGTTTTATAGATTAAAAAAATTTTCTAGTATTTAACAAATCAGAATGCTATAATATAATTAGAAAAATTTTAAATAAATTCTAAGGAGAAAGTTTATGGCGAGTAATAGAGATTGGAATGAGATATTTTTAAGGGATAAGGTAGATGATTCAAAATATTGTGAAATAAATCGAAACATTTATAATGAAATAACAAAAGATTCGTATAAAAATTTAGATGCTTGTGTAGCACATGCAATTGCGACAGGAAATCATACAGCTTTTGTTCATTTTTTTATGAAGAAAGCGAAGAAACAACAAGAGGTATTCTTAGAAGTGTTATGGGAGTATATGGACGAATATGAAGAAGAGTTAAGTAAACATGCAGGATTGCCTACTTGGAATAACTTCCAAATATTAGACCCGTTATATTGGCGTTCTTTTATTTTTGATTATGTGGAAAAAATTTAAATCAGTATTGTTATAAATCAGGGATGTTATCAAAATGGCAACGTAATGATGATACAATACCAAAAAGAGATGTTATAGTACAATGTTGTTTTTATTTTGGAAAAAATGTAGAAGAAACCAATCGACTTTTAATGGCAGGAGAATATGAGCAATTATACATTTTAGATGTGGTAGATGTAATTGCTATGTATTATTTAGACAAATACTGTGGAAATTTTGAAATACCAGCATTTGAAAAATTAAAAGAAGTGAAAGAAAAAATTAATATTGCTTTGGAAAGATGTTATAAAGAAAGAGAAGATATAGTTCTTGTCAGTGGTTTTAAACCTACAAAATTGTCAGAGTGTAAATTAACAGAAGAAGAAAAGAAATTATTACAAGTATTAAAACCAAATTGGGATAATGAAAAAGTATTCTTTGAAATAATACCAGAATTAAAAGAAGAACAAGATGCATCAGCATCAGAAAAAATAAATATTAAGGTAAATTTAGAACGAGAATATGAATTAGAAAAAAATATGGAATAGAATATTATGAAACTTATGGAAGAGAGATAAAGGAAAATCTTAAAAGAGATTTATATCAAAATATTTATATTAAATTACAATTATCGGACGCTTATAAAAATTTTGGAAATTATTTGGAGTGGAGTAGTAAAACAAAAAATTTATGTCGTTTTGAGAAAAAACTTGTATTAGAACTTGGAAGAAATTCAGCGATTGGTTGGGATATTGATGCAGAAATTGAAAGATATCGTGCAATATTAGAACAAGAAAATAAAAATAAAATTAGCAATACGAATTATTTGACTTTACTATATACAGATAAATTTTTGGAAGAAACAATGGATATTGATAAGTTTATAGAAAGTGGAAAAATAGGTTCGAATGAATGGGTTTTTGCACAAAAGAGATATGGTTACTTTTTAAAAACATTGGAATATATCAAAGAATACTCGTATTACATAAAAAATTTGCAATATTCAGCCTGTAGAGTAAATACACAAGGATATGCTATTTCTATAAAAGGTTTAAAAGATAGAGGAATGTTTTTAGATTCTGTAAGTGCAAAGTTTGTAAAAAATATAGAAAAAAAGAAAAAATATGAAAAAGAAAAGTTAAATCAAACATTATTGCAAGTATTAAATAAAGTATGGGAAATTTCGGATGCCATCAATGGAGATGGATATATGGGGGAATATGGACGAACAGAGAAACGAAGTGGACAATTTAAAGTAAGAACTTTAATTGAAGGTAGAAATATTGTAACTG
>CALASV010000227.1 GCA_937888895.1 uncultured Clostridia bacterium
TTATCTTTGTAACATCGTTTGCATATAAGCGAGCGAGTGATTCTCCTTTTCGTACAAAATCTCCCACTTTCTTATAAATTTTAACGCCGACACTTAAATCAATTTCACTATCTTTTGTTTCTCTGCCACCTCCTAAAATTAAAGAGGTCATTCCGATTTCATCAGTTAAAATTTCTGCAACATAGCCATCTTCTGGTGAAATAATTTCTTCAATAAATTCGGTTCGTCTAAATTTTTCTGGACTCCACACATAAGAAGCATCGCCACCTTGTGCTTCTACAAACTCTGCTAATTTTTTCAATGCACTTCCATCGGAAATTGTATTTTTTAATAATGTTTGTGCTTCTGCAATACTCGATACTCGTCCTGCTCCTAACAACATATACGAAGCTAACGTAACACAAGCTTCCATTAAATCTGCGGAACCTTTTCCTTTCAAACAAGAAATGGCTTCTTTTACTTCTAATATATTTCCTACATATTGTCCTAATGGTTGGCTCATATCTGATAAAATCGCATACGTTTCTTTTCCAACACTTGTTCCAATGTCTACCATTGTTTTTGCTAATTGTTCTGCTTCTTCTATTGTTTTCATAAAAGCACCACTACCAGTTTTGACATCTAATACAATGACATCTGCACCAGATGCGATTTTCTTACTCATAATACTAGAAGCAATTAAAGATATATTATCTACCGTTGCTGTAACATCTCTTAACGCGTATATTTTTTTATCTGCTGGTGCAAGATTGGCTGTTTGTCCAATAATTGATAATTTCATTCGATTGACATTATCAAAAAATTGTTGTTCTGATAAAGATACAGAAAATCCCGGAAAACTTTCTAATTTATCAATTGTACCACCCGTATGTCCAAGTCCTCTGCCAGACATTTTTGCTACAGGAACGCCAAGAGCTGCTACCATTGGACCAATAATCAATGATGTTTTATCACCAACGCCTCCTGTACTATGTTTATCTGCTTTTTTTCCATGAATTGGAGATAAATCAAGAACATCCCCACTATGTACCATTGCCATTGTTAAATCTACCGTTTCTTGTAAATTCATTCCCTTTAAGCAGACTGCCATTAAAAACGCTGACATCTGATAATCAGGAATGTCGCCATTGGTAAAACCTTCCACAATAAAGTTAATTTCTTCTTTTGAGAGTACTTCTCCTTGCTTTTTTTTGGTTATCAAATCATACATTCCCATTACGGACACCTCCTGTTTTTATTATTTATATCATAGCTATTTTTACCATTATTGTCAAACAAAATTCAATACTATTTGTTATTATTTACATACTTTTCTTTGTAGGCAAGAATTGCTGCAATTGTCTTAGAATCTGAAATTTCTCCTGAAAAAATTCTGGAAAGTAAATCATCTAAGTCGTATTTTTGTACTTCTAAATATTCGTCTTCATCTAAATGTTGTTTTGTTGG
>CALASV010000228.1 GCA_937888895.1 uncultured Clostridia bacterium
CTGTTATAATTGGTTCTATTCGATAAACATCTCCTGTCATGACTTCACTTTCTTGATTGTCAAAATATTCCAATACTTGATAAGACCTTTTTTCCTCTGCTGTTTTTGGCAAAGCACCTTCGGAACGTTCTTGATGCTTTAAAAGCATTAAAAGAGAAGCTACAATGTGTTTACAAGCACCTTTTTCATGTTTTGATGCGGGACAATTACAATTACACTCAAAAGATGCATCTTCATATTCATCAATAATTACGGTATAATCATAACTTCCTTTTACAATAATCTTATATCGTTTTGCATTTTTTGAATAAGATGCATTTTGAATACGACCTGATTGAAAATATTGTATTCCTCTTTTAAAACTTTGCTCACTAGAAGCCAAATTTTTAATCATACTTTTTGTTAATTGTATCATACTGACTCATCTCCAAGTAAAATTACTAAATGTCAAGTTTTAGTTGTATTTCTTCTTCTACCTCTACTTTAAAATCTTCTATTTTTTCTGGTTTTACAATCGGAAGTTCTTCTAATGAAACAAGACCAAAATTTCTTAAAAACTCTTCTGTAGTTCCAAATAAAATAGGCTTTCCTGGCACATTCATACGTCCCACTTCTTTAATTAAATGATATTCCACCAATTTATTTATAACATGTTCACAACTAACACCTCGAATTGCTTCTATTTCATTTCGTGTAATCGGCTGTTTGTAAGCTACAATAGATAATGTTTCCAATAATACATCAGTTAACACATGTTTTTTAGGAACATGGTGAATTTTTATAATTGCATCATACATTGTTTGTTTTGTACACATTTGAAAGGCATCTTCTAATTCAATAATCTGAATTCCTCTATCTAACGCATCATAACGGTCCATCATATTACGAACTACTTTTCGAATCGTATCTGTATCATGAGCTAATGCTTTTGCAATTCGCTCTACTTCAATCGCTTCTCCCATGGTAAATAAAATCGCTTCTATTTGTGCCTCTAATTGTTGTAATTCCATTGATATAAAATCCTTTCTAGGCTACTATTCTTGTAAATCTTCTATCTCAATAACATCCTTTGCTACATATTCTATCCATATATCATCGAATAGTTCCTCTTGTACGGTCTTTATTCTACCTAGTTTCATTAACTCTAATATACATAAAAAAGTTACGACTAGTTCCATTTTATCATTTTGTATTTCTAATAATTTACGAAAACTAAATGTTTTATGTTTTAATCCATATTCTTGTACATAATGCATTTTTTTTGGCAAATTGACTTCTTCTTTTTCTATTTTCCCAAACTTACTACGTATCGGGTCTACTTTTTCCGTTTGCTTTCTTATAACTGATTGGAAAATATGATTTAATTTAGCTAATGAAATATTAGCTAATAAATCTTCTACAGGTATTTCTTCTTTATAAGCTAATAATTCTGAAGGTATCGTTTTCTTTTTAAAAAACTTTTTATCTGCCTCTAAATGACGGTCTTTTAATTCTAAAGAAGCAAATTTATACATTTTGTATTCTAATAAACGCTCTACGAGTTCTTGTCTTGGGTCTTCTTCTATTTCTTCTTTGGTTTCTTCTTTTGGAAGTAAAAGTTTTGATTTAATTTTTAATAAAGTTGCTGCCATTACAAGAAATTCGCTCATATTATCTAAATCTTGTTTTTCCATTACACTTAAATATTCCATATATTGTTCTGTAATTAAAGCAATCGGAATATCATAAATATTAATTTTGTTTTTATCAATTAAATGCAAAAGTAAATCCAAAGGACCTTCAAATGCCTCTAATTTTACTGGAATTGCCATAAAGTTTACCTCGTTTCTTTTTTGTTTTTAGTTCCACAAACAACTAAAAAATTAATTTCTACACGATTGAAAAAACGAAGTGGAATTGTATGAGAACCAAGTCCTCTACTAATAAATAATTTTTTATCATTTTTTAAGGAAACAATTCCAGAATCACACCCAGGAAAACGAAGTCGTGGCGAAACAAGTCCTCCTATGAAAGGCAATCTCATCAATCCACCATGTAAATGCCCTGATAAAATTAAATCTGCTTTATATTTTCCATAGAGCTTTGCATACTCTGGGTTATGAGCTAACATAATATGAAAACGGTTCTTTGGTATGGAAATCTTTGGTAAATATTCCACTTTAGTATATAAACTACCTTTTTTATAAAACTCTTTTGGTAAAGATAAACCAGAAATAACAACTTTTTTATCATTTGATGCATAACATCCTTCATTATTTAAAAAACATACATATTCTTTTATACGATGAAAATAAGTTTCCCATGATTTATGATGTTCTTGCATCAATATTTCTTCATGATTTCCTACCCCATAATAAACAGGTGCAATGTTAGACAATTCTACAATAAATTGTTCTGCATAACAATTGTTTTCCTTATGTTTATCGACCATATCTCCTGCTAAAAGAATCAGTTCTGGTGCAAATTCACGAATTTTTTTTGTTACTTTCTCAATGTTTTTACAATTATTATGTAAATCAGTAATCAAGCAAAGTTTTAAATCTGGTTGCTCCTTCCATTTTTCAAAAGGTATCGTTGTTTTTTTATATTGTATAGCATTATGTTCAAACCATTCATAAGCTAACCATGCAATCGTTGCTGTCGGTAAAAAAAATAAATATTTTAACATTACGTACTCCTTTCTTGTGAATGGTTATTATTCTCTTATTACTATACCGTTTTCCTGTTTTTATGTCAATAAGTGAAGTATCTGATTCAAATAATCTATATAAGTTGCACGTTCTACACTTTCTTTTGCTATTAAGGAAACTCTACCAAGTTCTTTTCCATCTAATGAATAGACAATTGTCCCAAGTTCTTCTCCTTTTTCAATCGGAGCTACAATTGTATCATAAACATAACACTCTTTTTGTATGTTAGAAAAATCTTCTTTTGTTACAGATACATATTGAAAACTATGTTTTGGCTCTAATTCTACTTCCTTAGAAAGACTTTGTTCTACCAATACTTTGATAGGCTCTAAATCTTCATGCTCATCTGAATAAATTTTACATTGAGAAAACCCATAATTCAATAAAGTAGCAGCCTCTTTAAATCTCGTTTTTGTATCTGGTGCAGATAAAACAACGGCAATCATATCAATATCATTTCGTGTTGCTGTAGCACTTAAACAATATCTCGCTTTCGAAGTAGAACCTGTTTTTAAACCAGTAATTCCATCATATTGACGAAGTAATTTGTTTGTATTCGTTAAACCAAACTCTGTAGAACCATTCTTTGTCGTATGAGTCATAGTATCCATCCATTTTGTAGAATAATTCACAATATCTGGATGCTTTGTCATCAATTCCTTTGACATCAACGCAATATCATAAGCACTAGAAACGTGCCCATCAATATCTAAACCACAACAGTTAACAAAATGTGTATCTTTCATGCCAAGTTCTTTCGCTTTTTTATTCATTTCCTCTACAAAGGCACTCTCTGTTCCACATAGATGCTCTGCCATTGTCACACACGCATCATTCGCACTGGAAATACAAATACACTTAATCAATGTTTCTACCGTCTGTTGTTCTCCTGCTTCCAAATAAACTTGAGAACCACCCATACTAGCAGCATAATCACTTGCTGTTACAATCGTTTCTTTTGTAATAATACCTTCATCCAATGCTTCATAAATTAAAATCAATGTCATAATTTTCGTAATACTAGCTGGTGGTAATACTTTATTCATATTTTTTTCGTAAATTACAGTTCCTGTGGATGCTTCCATAAGAACAAAAGCTTCCGATAATAGCTGAGGTTTGGAAGTATCTTCCTCTGCTATACAATATAAGCTTTTAGGAAATAATATAAGACATAATAAGAAAATAGAAACAAATGCTTTGAATTTCATAGTTCCTCCAATGATGATGCATAGAATAACTGTTACCCTGCTATTATACAGGATACGGCGATTTGAGAAAAGGGGAAAAGTGAAAAAGGAGGGGGCGGGCGTTGCCAGCTATATCCGGGTTAACTGGTCCTACCCGCCCTATGGAATTGGCTCCCGCATCGGAAAGGAGAAAAGAATGCGGGTGAGCGCAGCCAAAATGGTATCGAGGTTGTTATTCTGTCAGGAACGAGGTCTGCTCATAGAGCAA
>CALASV010000229.1 GCA_937888895.1 uncultured Clostridia bacterium
GATAAGATTCGTGAAAAACTTGGTGGTTGTCGTGTAAAAGTAGACGATTCCGATAGAAGTCCAGGTTGGAAGTTCGCAGAGCATGAAATGCGAGGTGTTCCAGTTCGTATTGAAATTGGACCAAAGGATATCGAAGCAGGACAGGCAATGGTAGCAAGACGTGATACTGGTGAAAAGGTTGCGATTGCAATTGATGAGTTAGAAACAGAAATTCCAAAGTTGTTAGAAAAGATTCAGAAAGAAATGTTAGAACGTGCAAGAGTGCATCGTGATGAACATACGTATGATGCTCATACAATGGAGGAAATGGAAGATATCGCAAACAATAAACCAGGCTTTATTAAGGCAATGTGGTGTGAAGACCGTGCTTGTGAAGATAAGTTGAAAGAAGTAGCAGGTGTTACCTCTCGTTGTATGCCATTTGCACAGGAAACAATTGCAGATACTTGCGTATGCTGTGGTAAACCAGCAAAGAAATTAGTATACTGGGGTAAAGCATACTAAAAAGAACGAAAGAAAAGGGGCTGTCAGAATATGGACAGCTCCATTTTGTTTTATGGAGAGGAGTGTGAAATATGAAGATAGGACTTCCAGAAAAAGTAAGTTATATTATTAGTGTTCTTTTGGAACATGGGTACGAAGCGTATGCTGTGGGAGGCTGTGTAAGGGATTCCTTGATTGGTAGAGAGGTAAACGATTGGGACATTACGACTTCAGCGAATCCATACGAAGTAAAAGCACTTTTTCGACGCACGATAGATACAGGGATTCAACATGGAACGGTAACGGTGATGTTGGATAAAGAAGGGTTTGAAGTAACAACGTATCGAATTGATGGAGAGTATGAGGATGGAAGACATCCAAAGGAAGTGATGTTTACAAGTAATTTAGAAGAAGATTTACGACGTAGGGATTTTACCATTAATGCAATGGCATATAATGAGCAAGTTGGTTTAGTTGATATTTTTGGAGGTGTGAGCGATTTAGAGAAAGGTATCATTTGCTGTGTTGGAGTCGCTGGAGAGCGTTTTGATGAAGATGCATTGCGTATTTTAAGAGCATTTCGTTTTTCGGCACAACTTGGATTTACAATAGAGGAGCAAACACTATTATCAGCAAAAGAACGTGCTGAAAATTTAAAAAAGATTAGTGCAGAACGGATTCGGACAGAACTGACAAAACTTTTAGTTTCCAAACATCCAAATCGATTAGTGCAAGCAAGTAATATTGGCATTACCAATGTAGTATTGCCAGAGTTTGATGCGATGCTTGCTACAACACAAAATAATAAAAATCATCAATACAATGTAGGGGAACATGCATTACATACGATAGAATTTGTAGCTGATGTAGAACGGCAAGTAGAGTATATAAAAAGAGTATTACCACAGTTTGAAGCAGAAACAGTAGTATTAAAAAAAGAATGGTCGAAAAAGGAACTACAGATTTTAAAGTATGCGGCATTATTACATGATGTAGCAAAACCAGAAGTACGAGTAGTGCAAGAAACAGGAGAAGAACGCTTTCCAAAACATGCTATGTATGGTGCTAAACGAGCAAGAGAAATTTTGCAACGGTTAAAGTTTGATAATGAAACAATCGAGTATGTAGTACGACTTGTGTCAGCACATGATGAGTATGCGTATGAAAAAACATTAGTAGGTATGAGAAAACTGATGTATCAACTAGGACCAGAGTTAATTGAATTATTATTAGAACTTCAGATGGCAGATGTATTATCACAACATACCAATTCTTTACAAATGAAATTAGAAGCATTACGAATGGCAAGAAATTTGCATAGAGAAGTATTAGAGCGTGGCGATTGTGTTTCTTTGAAGGAATTACATATCAATGGACGGGATTTGATAGAAATTGGAATTGCACAAGGAAAGCAGATTGGATATGTATTAAATGAATTATTATTGCAAGTGTTAGAGCATCCAGAGTATAATCAAAAAGAACTGTTATTGAATTTGGCAAAACAGATGGCATAAGAATAATTTTCCAAACATAAGATTAGAAGAATGTAAATTGTGTTACTGTTTACTTGGTATGAGTGAACAGTAACATAAATCTAGTCGGAGGGGATAG
>CALASV010000230.1 GCA_937888895.1 uncultured Clostridia bacterium
GCTCTTTTACTGTGCCAAAACAACTTAAAATCGCATGTCCTGTACCCCAAGGCTTTGTTCTACCATCAGGAACAATAAAACCTTCTGGAAGATTATCTAATTCTTGGAATACATATTCTACTTCTACTTGCTCTGCTACCGATGGTTTAATAATTTTCTTAAATTCTTCCTCTAAATCTTTTCTTGTAATAAATACTACTTTATTAAAACCTGCTGCAATCGCATCATAAATGGAATACTCCATAATAATTTCGCCACTCACACCAACATGCTCTAATTGTTTAATACCACCACCATAACGGCTACCCATACCTGCTGCCATAATAACTAATGTTGTCTTATTCATAAAAAACTCCTTTCCAAACAGAAAACTTTCAAACAATTTTCTTATATTTCTTATAGTTTACCACATTTTTTATGTAGTTACCACTAAAAAATGTTCCATTTATTGATTAATCTGCCTTATTGCTCTTTCTAAACCAGAATATCGCTTCATTTCCATCTCATTTTGAATCATTTTTTGTATGGTTTCTGAATTTCCCACAATGGTAACACATTTTTTTGCTCTTGTTACACCTGTATAAAGTACATTTCGATTAAATAATAGCCTTGGACCACTTAATAGAGGCATCACAACTGCTGGATACTCACTTCCCTGTGACTTATGCACAGTAATCGCATACGCTAATACTAATTCATCTAACTGTCCAAAAGGATATTCTACAATACGACCTTCTTCAAATTCTACTATTACAAGCTCTGCAAATAAATTGATTTCTTTAATAATTCCACAATCTCCATTAAAAACGCCTGTCCCTTTTTCTATCGTAAGTCCATACGGACTTTTAATCACCCATTCTAATTGATAATTATTTTTTATTTGCATTACTTTATCACCTTCACGAAACTTTTTGCCATTCGCAAGTTCCTTTTCTCTTTTTCCATTTGTAAAAGGATTTAATGCTTCTTGTAATGCAATATTTAAATTTTCCGTTCCTAATTCGCCTGCTTTCATTGGAGTTAATACTTGTACTTCATAAGGAGATACTTGTACATAACGCGAAATCTTTGTTTGTACTAAATAAATAATAGCTTCAATAATTACATTACTATCATTTCGACCGATAAAAAAGAAATCTTTACTATCATGATTATTTAAAGAAATCGACTGTCCTGCATTGATTTTATGAGCATTTAAAATAATATTACTTTCTGCTGATTGTCTAAAAATACGAGCTAATTTTACAACAGCAAAACGCTCCGAAGCAATCATATCTTTTAATACATTTCCAGCACCTACACTTGGTAGCTGATTGACATCGCCAACAAAAATAACTCTTGTCCCTACCATAATAGCCTTTAATAATGCATGTATTAAATAAAGGTCTACCATTGACATTTCATCTACAATAAGAACATCACATTCTAACGGATTGCCTTCATTTCTTGCAAAATCAAGTCCTCCGTTTTTGTCTTCTGGGTCTTTTGTCAATTCTAACATACGGTGAATCGTTCTTGCTTCCATACCTGTTGTTTCTGACATACGTTTCGCAGCTCTACCCGTTGGTGCAGTTAATAAAACCTCCATACCTTCAGATTCAAAAAAACGAATCATTGTATTAATTGTTGTCGTTTTTCCAGTACCCGGTCCTCCAGTTAAAATAAATACTCCATTTTGTACTGCTTCACAAACTGCCTTTTTCTGTAATTCATCTAATTCCATTTCGGTATCTTTTTCAAATTTACGAAGTCTTTTTCGAATTAAATGTTCTGCAATTTTATAATGACAATTTAAATCACAAAGCATTCGTGCTACATCTAATTCTAAATAATAATAACTTGCGATATAAACTTGTCGTTCCTGTTCCTGCTCTTTTAATACAATTTTTCGCTCTAAGGCAAGTTGTGTTAATTGTCTTTCCATATTTTCTTTTGGCACTTGAATAAATTCTAATGCTTTTTGATATAATTCTTCTTCTGGCAAATACACATGACCATTTAAAACAGCTTGTGTCATAGTATAATAAAGTGCTGCTTTCACACGATAATCATCCTCTTTGGAAATACCTGCTTGTAATGCAATTTCATCTGCAATTTTAAATCCAACTCCATCAATATCTTCTGCTAAACGATATGGATTTGTCCGTAAAATATCATACATTCGACTACCATAGTATTCATAAATCTTTACAGATAATGCATTTGATATTCCATACTTTTGAAGAAAAATCATGGCATGACGCATTTCTCTTTTTTCTTCAAACTGTTTATAAATATCTCCTGCCATTCGCTTACTAATTCCTTTAATTTCTGCCAAACGTTCTGGCTCTTGTTCAATAATTCGGAATGTATCTTCTTTAAACTTTTTTACAATACGACTAGCTAATGCTTTTCCAACTCCTTTAATTGCACCAGAAGCTAAATATCGTTCCATCGCCTGTCCATCTTTTGGCTCTACTGCTTGATAAGAAGTAACTTGCACTTGTTCACCATACTTTTGATTGAAAACCAACTCACCTTCTATTTGTAAGTATTCTCCTTCTTCTACATGTCCAAAAGTTCCTACACAAGAAAGTTCTTCTTCCTCTGCTGTTATTACAAGTACTGTATATCCATTACTAGCACGATATACAATTCTTTCCACATATCCTTCTATGACCAAAAAAATCCTCCTTACAAAAGATGTCAGGCAGTTTTCACTCCCTGACACCTAAATTTTTCTTTATGGTCATTAACAAATCTGTAAATGATTTGCTAATCTATACATAATAACTGTTAATTCCTTTTCATAGCCTCATACAACATTTGAGCAATTCCTAAATCACCTTTTTCTGTAATCATTTCAGCATAAGATTGTGTCATCATATCACCAAAATATTGCATATATTCTCCTTGGCTATCCTCATCTTCTAACATTGCACTCTTTGTCTGTTTAATTACTTGCTCTACTAAGTAATTTTCAAATGTCTTACAAGCTTCCATCAATTCTGCATCAGAAGCTGTTCCATTTTCCAAATTACTTAAGGAAGAAGAAAGCTTATCTGCACGAGCTGTAGATGCACTTGCTGTACTCTGCTGTAAGAAAAAAGAATTTGTGTCCATTGATATTGCCATTCTATCATCCTCCTAGCTTATGAGCGTAAATTATTTGCCTGCTGTAACATTTGGTCAGAAGCATTGATAACTTTAGAATTCATTTCATAAGCTCTTTGTGCTACAATCAAATTTACCATTTCATCTACCGTTTCTACATTAGAAGCCTCTAAATATCTAGAACGTACTTTTGACTGCTTTAACTCTGTATTTCCTGCCTCTAACATTGGCTCACCAGAAGCACCTGTTGCTGATAAATAACTACCTGACAATTTCAATAAACCAGATGGATTATTAAACTGTACAATACCAAAACTTACTCCTAAATCTGTCTGTGTATTATCATTTTCGATATAGAAAAATCTTCCATCTTCATCAATCGAAAATTTAGAAGTTTCCTTATCTAAACTAAATACCATTGGTTCTCCACTATCACTTAAAATAGGATATCCATCTGCTGTACATAATGTAAGACCTTCTGTTCCGATAGACATATTAAAAGAACCATTTCTTGTATATCCTATAGAACCATCTGGCATTTGTACTTGGAAGAATCCAGAACCATCTAATGCAAAATCAAATATATTTCCCGTATCTTTAAAAGTACCTTGTGTATAACGAGAAGTAATCGAAGCTGTACGAACACCTGCACCTACTTGACCAATCACTGGCTTTGGATTTCCATTGTTATCTGTTGTTTTTGTCTGAAGTTTAGAATACAATAATGTCTTAAATTCTACTGTTTCTTTTTTATAACCTACGGTATTTACATTTGCTAAATTATTAGAAATAGTATCTACTGCACTTTGTTGTGCTATCATACCTGACGCACCTGTCCACAACGACCGTAACATATTACTTTACCTTATCCTTTCTTATACTCTACCAACAGAATTTACTGCCTGTTCTAATGTTGTATCCATTGTTTTTAGAATCTTCTGATTTGCTTCATAAGCTCTTGTAATGGCAATCATTTGTGTCATTTCTCTTACTACATTGACATTCGATTGCTCTAAAAACCCTTGTAATACATTACATTGTGCTTCCAGTTCTGTTGCTCCTGACACTGGTTCATACATCGTATCTGCATATTTTTTCAAGAAGTTATAATCTTCAAAATCTGTAATTTTCAATTGGTCTACTAATGTACCATTGGCATATACAGCTCCTGTACCATCAAATACAATTTCTGCATTCGTAGGAACAAGTAAATCTCCTGCTTCCCCTTGCACACGATTTCCATCTGCATCAGTTACATAACCATCCCTTGTTATTGTAAAATTTCCAGCTCTTGTATAACGAATATGGTCATTTCCAGCAGTATCTGTTACTTTCATTGTAAAAAATCCAGAACCATCTAATGCTAAATCAAATGTATTTCCTGTATTACGCACAGAACCTTGTGTATGATTCGTATAAACTTCACCAACTTTTACGCCAAGTGTCATAGAACCAATCACTTCATCATTTTTTACTGAGTAATCCCTTACCTTAATTGCCAACATATTGTCAAATGATTGGCTAGTTACACCCTCCTGCTTGTAACCTGTAGTAGCAGCGTTTGCAATGTTATTTGCAATTACATCTAAACGTTTTTGCTCATTATACATTCCTGTCCACGCTGTATAAAGTCCTCTTACCATACCTACACCTATCTTTCGCTCTTTATTAAAACAGTTCAGTCATAAAATTTAGCTTATGACCAAACTATTTTATCATGTCTTATTATATATCGGCTATTTTTACTTTCCACTTAAGAACTCTACATATTTTCCTGTACCAATTGCAACAGCAGATAATGGGTCTTCTGCTGTCATTGTTGTAATACCTGTTTTTTCTTCAATCAAGTCTTCTAAACCATATAACAAACAACCACCACCAGTTAATACAATACCTCTATCTGCAATATCTGCTGCCAATTCTGGTGGAGTTTTTTCTAATACACTGTGTACAGCTTCTACAATCTTAGAAGTTGCTTCTTTTAATGCTTCTTCTGTTTCTTCTGAAGTAACAGAAATTGTTTTTGGAAGACCTGTAATTAAATTACGACCTTTTACATCTAAAGAAATAGATTCTGGTCTTCTATAAGCAGAGCCAATACGCATTTTAATATCTTCTGCGGTACGTTCACCAATTAATAAGTTATGTTTCTTTCTCATATAACGAACTAATGCTTCATCAAAATCATCACCAGCCGTTTTAATAGAAGTACTAACAACCGTACCACCTAAAGAAATAACAGCGATATCTGTTGTACCACCACCGATATCTACAATCATATTTCCACAAGGTCTTGCAATATCAATACCAGCACCAATCGCAGCTGCAATTGGTTCTTCAATAATTGCTACTTCTCTTGCACCTGCCTGATAAGTAGCATCTTCTACTGCTTTCTTTTCTACTTCTGTAACACCACTTGGTACACAAACACTAATACGAGGTTTTCTAAAA
>CALASV010000231.1 GCA_937888895.1 uncultured Clostridia bacterium
GCAACGAAAACGACTGCGTAGCAGTCAAATCGAGCTGTATGGCTGAACTGTTACATTTGTTCAAAGTTTGTCTAGTAGTAAAAAAATCGAAAATTTATCAATATTAGTACCTTCCTACTAGAAAAAAATAAAAAACATGATACAATAAAATTATAATCAAATAGCATATAGGATAAGTGGAGAATTTAATCATGAGTATTTTATTAGAAATTTCTGAAAATTTACAAAAGGGAAAAGCGAAAGTAGTAAAGGAATTAGTAAAAACAGCTTTAGAGGAACAGATTTCAGCAAAGGAAATTTTAGAACAAGGTCTTTTAAGTGGTATGGATATTGTTGGTGAAAAATTTAAAAATAACGAAGTATATGTGCCAGAAGTTTTAGTGGCAGCGAGAGCGATGAATATGGGAGTTTCTGTATTAAAACCATTTTTGTCAGAGGGGGAACAGGAATTTAAGGGAAAAGTTTGTATTGGTACCGTACGTGGTGATTTACACGACATTGGAAAGAATTTAGTAAAAATGATGATGGAAGGAAAAGGTTTAGAAGTCATTGACCTTGGCACAGATGTTGCTCCTGAAACTTATATTGATACAGCGATTAAAGAAAATTGTCAGGTGATTTGTTGTTCTGCACTTTTGACAACAACGATGCCTGTGATGGGTGATGTTGTAAAATTAGCAGAAGAGGCAGGAATTCGTGATAAAGTAAAAATTATGGTAGGAGGAGCACCAGTAACAGATGCGTTCTGTCAGCAAATTGGAGCAGATACCTATACTTCCGATGCAGCTAGTGCCGCTGATATAGCTGTAGAATTGTGTAAATCTTTAATGTAACCAAATAACTGTGATAATGGTTATTTGCTTACAAGTAAATAGCGAAGCGAATGGAAAATATCTAGTTGACATGAGGTAATTTTAGTATGAAAAGAAATATGAAACAGTGGTTGGAAGAGTTAAAAACATCATCTATGAAAAAAGCATTTCCAATTCTATTTTTTCCTGTTACACAGTTGATGAATAAAACAGTAAAGGAATTGATTTCTTCGAGTGAAAATTTAGCAGAAGGAATGAAATTGGTGGCAGACAGGGTGGATTCTGCTGCTGCTATTAGTTTAATGGATTTGTCTGTAGAGGCAGAATGTTTTGGTTCTCAAGTTGTGTTTTCTGAATCGGAAGTTCCAACAATAAAGGGAAGTATCATTAAAGAGATGGAAGAAGTAGAAGCTTTGCAAATTCCAATGGTTGGAACAGGGCGAACAGGAATTTATATAGATGCTGTTCGTAAAGCGTCGGAACGTATTTTAGACCGACCAGTTTTTGCAGGAATGATAGGACCGTATTCTTTAGCAGGAAGATTGTTAGATGTGACTGAAATTATTTATTTTTGTTATGATGAGCCAGAGATGGTTACATTACTATTAGAGAAAGTGACAGAGTTTTTGATTTCTTATGGAAAGGCTTATAAAGAAGCTGGTGCTCATGGAATTATGATTGCAGAACCATTGGCTGGAATGCTTTCTCCTACTATGGAAGCAGAATTTTCAGCTCCATTTGTAAAGAAAATTGTAGAAGCGTTACAAGATGAAAATTTCTTAGTCATTTATCATAATTGTGGTGATAATACCATTCCAATGATTGATTCGATTCTTACGATTGGTGCAGATGCTTATCATTTTGGAAATGTTATTTCGATGGAAGAAATGTTACAGCATATACCAAATGATATTGTGGTAATGGGAAATATAGATCCAGTGAGTCAATTTTGTAATGGAACAAAAGAAAGCATTCGTAAAGAAACAAGAGAATTATTAGAAAAATGTAGTAACTATTCTAATTTTATTATTTCTTCTGGCTGTGACATTCCACCAATGTCTTCATGGGAAAATATTGATGCCTTTTTTGACGAGGTAAAAAATTTTTATGGAAGATAAACAAATAATAATTTGTATCAATGGAATAGAACGAAGTGCAACGGCTGGTGTATATTTATCTGAAGTTTTACAAGAAATGAAAGACTTTCGTATGCCATGTGCAGGTCATGGTCGTTGTGGGAAATGTAAAGTATGGGCAAAAGGTGCATTAAGTGAACCGAATGAAAAAGAAAGACAATATCTTACAATGAAAGAGTTACAGAATGACATTCGCCTTGCTTGTCAAACAAAAGTATTAGGTTATTGTAATATTTCACTTTTTTCAGAGGGAATGATAGATGTTTTATTAGAAAAAGAGCAAAGTATAGCAATTGATGAGCATACAAAACCAATATTTCAAAAGTTAGGAGTAGCTATTGATATTGGAACTACGACAATAGCTGTTAGTTTGTATGATAAACATGGTTTAATAGGACAATTAGGTGGAATAAATCCACAAGTAGCTTTTGGTGCTGATGTCATTTCTAGAATAGAACATAGTCTGCAAGGAAAAAGTGAACAACTTGCGAAAACGATACAATGTGGAATTGCAGATTTATTAAAGCAACTTTGTCAAAAGTATGGATATCGTATAGAAGAAATTGATACATTAGTAATCACTGGTAATACCGTAATGTTATATCTTTTAGTGAATAAAAATCCAAAATCACTTTCTTGTGCTCCATTTCAAGCAGATTGGTTAGCAGGAGAGTGGATAAACGCAAATGATTTAGAACTTAGTTGTCCAAATGCAAAAATATATTTACCATGTTGTATTTCTGCATTTGTAGGTGCAGATATTACAATGGCTCTTTTACATACCAATATTTGCAGAGATAGAAAAAAACGACTTCTTGTGGATATTGGAACAAATGGAGAAGTTGTATTGTGGACAGGAGAAAAGCTGTTGTGTTGTTCTACGGCAGCAGGACCAGCTTTTGAAGGAACAGGACTTACGATGGGCATGAATGCTAGTACTGGTGCCATTTCAAAAGTATCTTTGGAAAATGGAACATTCCAAGTACAAGTCATTGGAAATCAACAACCAACAGGAATTTGTGGAAGTGGCGTTATTGATGCAGTTAGCTGTTTATTACAAAGTGAAATGATGGATGAAACAGGATATTTGGAAGAAGAAGAAATTTTTCTTTCAGAAAACGTAAAAATAACACAAGAAGATATTCGAAAAATTCAATTAGCAAAAAGTGCGATTTGTGCAGGAATAGAAGCTGTATTACATCAAGAGGGACTTTCTACAAAAGATTTAGAGGAACTTTTGATAGCAGGTGGTTTTGGAAGTAAAATTGATTTAGAAAATGCGATTAACATTGGTCTTTTACCACAAATAGATATAGAAAAAATTAAAGTTTGTGGAAATGCTTCTTTAGCAGGAGCAGAACTATTATTACACAATGAGCAATTGTTAGAAAAACAGAAAGAACTTGTTCAAATGAGTCAGAGTTTTGATTTAGCAATGAATGCTTTTTTTCAAGAAAAATATATCGAAGGAATGTTTTTTTAACCGAATCAGTAGCGAAGCGGATTACGAGTATCTGAGCAAATAGAGGTAATTGGGCAAGGCAGTTTATTGTTTTAAGGAAAGGAATAGTAATTACTATGACAAATAGAGAACGCTTTATAAAAACATTGAAATGTGAACCAATTGGTGGACAAGTGCCAACATTTGAATTAGTATTTTTTCTCACAATGGAAGCCTTTGGAAAAGTACATCCATCACAGCGACATTATAAGCAATGGAATCAAATGAGCCAAATAGAGAAAAATTTGCACATGAATGAAATGGCACAGTTGTATATTGATACAGCAAAACGATATGGTCATAGTGCGATTTTTATACATCCAAATCCATGGGGATTAGAATCAACGCAGTGGCTTTTGGAGTTAATTCGTGAAAAAACAGGAGACGAATATTTTATTATGATGCATGGAGACCCAACTTGGTCTATTCCAGATGGCAAGACAATGATGGATTTTTCCATTCAGATGTATGAAGAACCTGAAAAATTAAATGAACAATCTAGGAAGCGATTGGAAGATTCGTTAGAGTTTGCTAGAAAATTAGATGCAAAAGGTCATTTATTAGATGGTTTTGCACTTTGTTCCGACTATTGTTTCAATGTCAATCCATTTTTTAGTCAAGATTCTTTTGAGGAGTTGATTGTTCCTTATTTAAAAGGTGCAATTGATGGCTATCGTAGTATGGGTTACTACACAATTAAGCATACCGATGGAAATGTAAT
>CALASV010000232.1 GCA_937888895.1 uncultured Clostridia bacterium
CATCATAAATAGAATCCACACCTTTTAATAGTAATGTTCTATTATTAGATAATGGTGTAATTACTTCTGCTTCATTATCAAATGCAACTAATCCTAATGTAATATCTTTTCCTATATTTTTTACAAAATTTGTAATTGCTTTTTTTGTATCTTGTATTGGCTGACCTCCCATACTTCCACTTCTATCTACAACAAGCATAAGAGAAATATTATCTTCTGTAATCAGTTCTTCTTCTGATAAAATTTTGAAATTTTGAATAACTTCTTCTAACTCTACTAATTTAAAATCTTTTTTCTCTAATCTTTCTTCTAGTTCCATTGCTACATTCACTGTAACTCGAATGGTTGGAAACTCTGTTGCATCTATCTCTCTAATGATTAAACCATTATATAATTTATCTAACACTTTCATTACAAACTCATAAAAAGTAGCTCTTGTATCATAATAATAAGAATAATCTTCAATAAAATATAAAAATTGTTCAATTCGATTCCAATATACTTCTAAATCTACATTAGAATTTTCTACTTCACTATAACTTAATTTTTCCTCTTTTCCATTTTTTATTTCGTATGCATTAATAAACTCTTTTATTAATGTAGCTACTGCTTCTGTGTTTTCTTGTTCTTCTAGTACCTCTACAAGTAATTTCTCTGCTTTTTCTTCCTCTTTTGCCTTATAATACAATTGAGATAATTCTAATTTATATGCAATAGTATCTCGTTCTTTTATTGGCGTAGTTGTTTTAATAAAATTAATAGCTCTATGTACAGATTCTTTTGCAATAGTATCTTCTAATTCTTGAATTTCTGCTTCTAATGTTTCTATCTGTTCTATTAATTTTAATCGTTTTACTTCTGATTTTGCAGTTTCATATTGAGAGGTTAATTCATTCCTCTCCATATTCAAATTTGTTAATTCTTGTCTTATCTCCACAATTCTCTCACCAGATTGTTCGTAAGAAACGCCCTTACTAGAGACAATATTTGCCAACATAGCCCGATTTTCAAAAGAGTCATCTTCCTCAAATACTTTTTCTGCTTTTTCTAATGCTCTTGTATAATCTCCTGTATGAATCGCATATACAGCCTGCACTTTATTAGATAATAAAGAATCTTCTTTTTCTAATTGTGCCAACATCTCTGTATTAATATAAACAGTTTCCGAAGACAATAATTCTAACATTGCTTGAATACTTGCACTACTTTTCTTAACCTCGATGCTATTTTGTATTTGTAATAAAATTCTAAATAAATTTTCTATCATCCCACTCTTTTTTTGTTCTTGTATTTCATAATCTATCTCATCTTCTGAAGGAATTTCTTCTATAAAATCAGTTATCATACTTTTTGTCGTTGATAAAAGTTCATTTTCTTCTTTTTCTAAATATTTTTCAGCATATTCTATTGCAGATTGATAATCTTCTTGAAATCCTGAAGATACTACAACCAATTGTTTTGATGTTATATTTGATTTTTTTTGTTCAGTTTGTAAAGCAAGAATTTTCCCTTGTTCATAATCTCCTAATTCTAACAGTTTTGATGCTACATAATTTTGTTGTTTTATTAAGGTAGAAGCTTTATGCAAACGAACAAAAAATATAATCAAAACTACCACAATACTACATAAAATTGCTATCCATAACCCTAATCTAACTTTATTTACTTTCTTTTTCTCCACGGTTAGTTACCTCCTAAATTTAAAAGGTCTTCATCAATTCTAGTTAAATGAGGATAAATACTTCGTACTTCCTCTGGATTTTCAATTGGATTATTACGAAGCATTAATACTTCTAAATTATTTAATCCTGTAATTGCACTAATATCTTTTATATCATTACTGTACATCCATAATTGTTTTAAATTTGTCAAATTTGTAATAGGTGTAATAGTAGAAACTTGATTATCAGAAAAATCCAGATATTCCAAATTTACAAGATTAGAAACGCTTGTAATATCACTAATTTGATTTCCCCAAATACCTAATGAAGTTAAATTGGTTAATCCTGTTAAACTACTAATATCACTAATCTGATTCCATCCTAAATTCAATTTTGTAAGATTTGTCATCTGTCCTATCGTTTCCATTGAATGATTATCTAATTGATTTCCAACCAAAGATACTTCCTTTAATGACTTACCTTGTGTTAAAGCACTAATGTCTAATGTTGGTTGATACGCTACTACTAATCGCTCTAAAAAAGGCATAAAAGCAAGGTCTTTTAAAGTAGCAATTTGCCCCCATGCAGACACTGATTGTTCATATCCATCCATTAAAAAAGTGTGTTCTTTTAATAAAATATTATAAGTATCTTCACTACCATATAAATAATCACCTATAATATAAAGCTCTGTAATTTGCTCAATATCTTCATTGTAGATTGGTTCATCATAAGATAGTTGTAACTTGTTTCTAATCACTGTTTCTATGATAGGTTCTTCTATTTGTATTAAAATATCATTAACTGTAATATCATATTCATACACTGCAATATCACTTTGATAACCCATTGTATTTACTACCATTGTTTTTATTGTTGTTTTTCCATTTCGTAAAATAATTCCTTTTTCATAAATAAAAGACTCTGTTGTTGGTTGGGTTCCATCTAATGTATAATAAATTACTTGTGTTTCTTCTGACGGAATAAGAAGTACTTTTATTCTGTCTTGATATACTCCTGTTTGGTGACTAGCACTTGGTGGTTCTGGACGTGTAATATAGTACAATTGCTCAATTGTTTCACTTTCCACATTCTGTACTGCTTCTTCTAATAATGCTTTTGCTTCTTCTAATTTTTCTTGACGTATATAAAGGTCAGCTAATTTTTCATATACTTCTTCTTGTGCATCATCTTCCTCTAACATTGTTTTGTAAAGGGACTCAGCATAAATATACATATTATTAGAGTCATAGGCTTGTGCAAGTCCTAAATTTGCTTCTTTATTTTTAGCATCTAAATCTAAAGCTTGTGTATAAGAAGCAATTGCTTTCTCATAATCTAATTCAGATAAATAACGATTTGCCATTGTAATACAAGCCTTCACTTCTTTTGCTCTTTGATACTGTAAATAACCAATGACACTTGCTATAATTACTAATAAAGTACATGGAATCCCTATCACAAGCAGTTTATGTTTTTTCCATAACAATTTCATTGTTTTTTATGTTCTCCTTCCTAAATTATCTCAATGTATTTTCTTTATTCTTCTTCCATTCGTTTCAATAAATTTTTACGTTGTATTCGAAATACTGGAATTAAAATCAATATCAATAACAAACTAATCCCCATTCCAACACAACCACCAAAAAATAAAATATCACCCATATCTACTCCTTATTCTTGTAACCATCCCTTCATTACAACTTCATCATAAATTTGATATAAATATTCCATCTCCATATCTAATTCACTTGTTGTAATTCTGGTTTGATATAACGCATCACATACTGTAAAATATTGTTTAAATATAGTATAATCTCTTTTTTCTACCTCTAAAAATGCTTGAACATCCATTTCTAAAAATGCAAGTCGCTTATAAATCAAATAATTATTTGGATATTTTTCTTGTGCTTCTATCAAACAATTTCTTGCTTGTTCATATTCTTGAATGCTTTGAAGCAATACTGCTTTATTGAGCCATTCTGCTAAAGTACTATAGCCTGATATGAGTATTTCATCTAAAATTTTAATCGCTTCTCTCGTATACTGTTCCTCTTTTGTAAGTTGTCCATAATCACTATATGCTTGAACTAAATGTTCCAATAAAGCTAATCTCTTATCTTTTTCTATTTGTTCCCTTAAACTTTCTAATAATTCAATTCTTTCCAAATAAGAATCTTCTTTATATTGAACTTCTAATGCTTCATCTAATTTTAATGCTGCACTTAATTTGATATAATTTTGTTCACTACAATTGATACATTCTTTTAAATTATGAATTGCTTCCGTATAATTTTTTTCTAACATTGCAATTTCACCTTTTAAAAGCAATATACTATCATTTTCTAAACCTTTTACTTCTACCTGTTCTAAACATTCTCTTGCTTGTTCTAAATTCCCTGTTCGTACTAATGCAATACCATAATCTCTATAATAAATAGCCTCATTACTATTTAACAAAATGGCTTTTCTATAAGCAGTTACTGCTTCCACATAATTTTCTTGCTCTAAATAACAACTTCCAAGTAAATAATAAGCTTGACTAAATTGCGGACTTTCTTGGTAAAAAGGATACTCTAATACTTGTTCTTCTAAATAAACAATTGTTTCTTCATATTGCATTTGTTCATACTGTGTATTGGCAATTGTTATTTTTTCAGTTAATCCATCTTCTATTTTCCGTCCAAATCCAATATAAGTTGCTGTAGCACTTCCTAAAAATAAAGCTACAAGAAAAATTATTGCTATATCTTGTTTCCATAATAAATGCTTATATCGTTTTGTAGATTTCATCATTCGATTGACAGCATTTAAAAATTGTGTAGAATTTTGAAAGCGTTTCTTTGGGTCTTGTTCCATCCCATGCATTAAAATATAAGCTAATGCATCATTAACTGAAGGTAACCATTTTTCTACTTGTATTTGTTTTTCATAACAAGGTTTTGGTTTTTTTCCTGTTAAAATATGATACATCGTAGCACAAGCACTATAAATATCACTTTGTTCATTTACTTTCATATTAGAACCATATTTTTTTATTAATTCTTCTATCAAAGTTTCTGAAGATGACATAAGAGACTTTGTTTTAACAGATTTTTCTGTTAATATTTTCTCTGTTTTTTTAGAAATTTTCTCACATTCATGAATGATTACTGTCTTATCAGTATCTAGTAATTCTGTAGTATCCATTTCTATTATTGTCTTATCACTATCTAATAGTTCTGTACTATGTATATCTTTCTTGTCATTATCTAATTTCATTTTATCATTTTCTATTTGCCTAATCTTTTTTTCTAATGCTATGCTACTATTCCTATCATTATCTAATTGTTTCTTTTGACTTCGTAATTTTTTTTGTAACAATTCTTTTTGAAGTAGTTGCTCAATTGGTGAATAAAATGGAGAATATCCTATTGTTTCATCTATACCACCTTGTAAAATAGATACATTAAAATCAATTAAACAAATATCATTTTTAGATGTTAACATCAAATTAGCTGGCTTAATATCACTATGGATAATCTTTGGTTTACTTTCTAATTCATTTACATCAGGTATTACTTTATGTAAATACTCTAAAACTTCAGCTAATTGTTTTATCCATTTTATTACTTCTTTTTCTGTAAATACTCTTCCTTCATCTAGCAATTCTTTAAAAGAATGTCCTTCAATAAACTCCATCACTGTATAAATTTCATCTTCATATAGCCAAAAATCTATAATACTAGGAAGATATCTATGCTTTAAATTCATTAAAATTTGTTTTTCTCTTTCACTACCAATAATGCTAATTTTATCTGCTCGTATCTTTTTTAGAACTACTTTTTTACCTAACCGACGATGTACTCCTTGATAAATAATTCCACCACCACCAGAATCATTAATTGATCGAATATCATCATAAGTTTCTTTTAATTTTTGAAAAAATTCCTCTTTGTTTTTGTAATCTTTTCCCATTTTGTTCCATCCATTCTTTTCTTCTTATAAAAATAAGCTTACTTTTATTCATGATAAGTAAATTCTTCTTTGCTTAATCGAATATGACTACCATTTTTTAATGGTACTGGCTCATATTTAGGAAGCTTTTCTCCATCTATATAAGTACCATTACTAGAATCTTCATCTTGAATCATCACTACTCCATTTTGTTTAAAAATCGTAGCATGAGTTTTTGTAATGGTTGGATTATTTATAATATAATTTGTATTCAATCTTCCTATTGTAAATGGAAACTGTAACAATGGAATATACACTTCTCCATGCATCAAGTAAGCTGGTTCTTCTACCATAACAGTACGCCCATCTTCTACATCAGGTGGTGTAATAAATACCGTTTTTGATGACCATTCTGTTCCTTGTAATTCTTGCACTTTAGGAATTTCCTTTTTTGTATTTTCCACATTAGATGGAACTACAATATTTTCTTTTTTAGATATTTTTTCTACTTTTTCTTTTTTCTTTTTTCCAAAACTAAAGAAAGATTTTTTTTCTTTTATAGGTTCATCTTCGCCTTCTTCTACTGTTGCTGCCACTGGAGGCATCCCTGGTATTAAAATATTATTTTTTCCACTATTTAAAATTTGCTTTTGAGGTTCTTCTACAACATCTTTTTTCTCTTTCTTTAAAGAAGATGGTACAAAAAATGACTTTGATACTTTTTGTTCTGTCTGTTCTTGTACTTCTTTGGAATATTCTACTGGAATTTCCTTTTCTGCTTGTTGTATACTCCATGATATATGTTCCTCTTTTTCTTGTAAAAATTCATGAAACGATAGTAATGTAAAATTTGGTTGAATCAAAAATCTCATCCATTCATTATAAAAATCATCTTGTTGTCCTTCACTTGCATACGATAATAACTCTAGGAAAAAATCTCTCCAAACACGATTTACTTCTGTCACTCCATATTCTTCTACTGGAATATAAATAAAATAAGGATTTAATGTTGTGTCCACATACAAATAATTGATATCATAAATACACTGATTGGCATTCAGAAAATATTCTCCCATTCCCATAATGGCTTCTATTAATTTTTTATAAATTATTTTAACTTCTTTACTTCCTATTGTTTTTTGTTTCAATAAATTTAATAAAAGAAAACGTTGTTCTATTGGATAATTTAAAGTGGTAACTCCATATTTTTCCTCTTTTTTTATTGGAAAAATTCCAAAAATAACATTTTTTTCTATCATTCTAAAATGATATTCATTAATTGTTGTTCCTTGTTCTAATTCCACTACTAAATATTCTTTAATACCGATTACCTTTTTTGTAATTTTATATGTTTTCATTTGCATTCTCCTTTTTTTATACAAACTTATAATTGTTTTGACCTTCTGTATCACTACTAATAAAATTTTATTTCTTATATCAAAGTACCTATAAGCAAAAATGGGATAAATGGAAGTTCTGTTTTTAATTGTGCTTTATGTAATAACAATTTAACAACTCCAACAACAGCAGCAATCAATGTTGCACGAAATACAAAATAAAAAATATCAGGAATCCCTGTCAAAAATGCACATACACAAAGCACCTTCATATCTCCAAAACCAAACTGGTCTTTTTTCAGTAAATAAATAAAACTACAAATGAAAAACAGAACCAAAAGCCCTATTGCTCCATCTATCAAATGATACCAACTGCCTATAAAAAACTTGATACAAAAGAAAAGAAAGAAATAAATAATATGTAAAATATCTGGCAGTAATTGATACCGAATATCATACAAACACAAAGGAACTAAATAAGAAAGTAAACATAATTTCACAATATATTCCTCTGTAAAACCATCTGATAACCAAAACAAATAACTACTTGCTATGCACATTCCTACAAATAAAAACCATACATTTTTTTGTTTATACCATATTGTTTTTGTAAATATAGCAAGCCCTTCTTTCTTTTGAATCAAGCACATAAATAATAAATTAAAAACTCCAATAAAACCTCCAAGCAAAACTACACTACCATACGACATAATTCATTCCTTTCTTTTCTATTTTTGTCTTACACCATCTGTAGAACCTCCAATAAAAGGACGAACTACTACAACTTGTTTCATTGGAATACCTTCTTTTAAAAAAATAGAAAACATACTTGGCTTATACGAATAAGTTGCCATTAAAATCATATCATTTTTACTTAGTTCTTCTTTACTATCTGCCTCGCCTTTATCTACCATAAATACATGATATGAAATTTCTCCATTTAACATCGAACGATTTACTTTCATTTCTGTTAAATATTGTTCTACTTCTGACTTTACAATAAAAGAAGTTGCTACTTCTGCTCCACCTGCTGCAACATTATTTACAATTCCTAACAATAAACCATCTACTAATAGTTCTTTTAATTTATTTTCTTTTTCTGTAGAACTATTTCCTGTAAGCTTATCTGTACCACTAACCATTGCTGATTTCATTAAATCTCCATACTCTTTTTTTATTTGCTCTGTTGCTTTTGTCAATTTTTTTATTGGATTGTTTTCTTCGGTAGAATTTTTATCTAAAAACGGTGCTAATTGTTCCACAGAAGAAATATTCGTTACTAAAGTTCCAATTTCAGATAAAGCAGAAAAAAAATCTTTGATAGGTACTACTTTCCCTTTAATATCTTCTACTTTATTTTCTACTGTCTTTTCGCTTAATGTTGTTGCATCGAAAGGAATTAACATATTAATCGCATAACAATATTGCGAAAAAGTTTGTCCTGCATTATTCAGCCCTTGTTGTATCACTAACTGCATATAACCAATATTTAAAAAATTAATAATAAAAAGAATTGCCAAAATATACATAGGTAACACTAAAGTTGCTTCTACAGTAATAACACCTTTTTTCTTCTTTTCTTTTTCCCACATTAATATGACCTCGCACTATGAATTTTAAATAACATTTTTCCTTTTTCATTTCCCTCTGATAAAAATGCAGACGGAATTAATGTTTTTGGCATAAATTTAAAATCAATACTTACTGTTGCATCTGACCAAATTGCTACAGCAGAACTTTGCATCGAAAACTCACTTTGTAAAGCTTTCATATTTAATTGGATTAATGATTGTACTCGTTGTATTTTTGTTTGTTGATTTGTTAGCAGTAACATAACATTCAAATACTCCTCATAGTTCATTGTGATATTTAATGAATTTTTTTGTTTTGTTGTATTAGAAGTAGATACTGCTGTTCCTTTTAATTTATCTTCTACTTTTTTAGATGCTTTTTCTTGTAAATTTTCTGAAGCTTTCG
>CALASV010000233.1 GCA_937888895.1 uncultured Clostridia bacterium
GCTACTGTACTAATCACTGTTAAAATCATAATCAGCCACAATGGCAAAAATAAAAATTTTTTACCTATAGATTTCCAATTTCTCATTTCTATCACATCCTTCGAAATTTTACAGTAAAAGTACTACCTTTTCCAAGTGAACTTTCCACACTAATTTCACCATGCATAATATCTACAACTCGTTTTACAAGTGCAAGTCCTAAACCATTTCCCTGCGTTGCACGAGAAGTATCTCCTTGATAGAACTTCTCAAAAATATGTGCACCAACCTCTGCTGTCATACCACAACCAGTATCTTTCACCTTCACAATTGCATGATGCTCTGTAGCTTCTAAAATAACAGATACCTTACCACCATCATCTGTAAACTTAAATGCATTAGAAAAAAGATTATTCCAAACAAGAGATAAAAGTTCCTCATCTGTATTTATCTTTACATCTTCTGCAAGTTCCGTTTCCAATTCTATATTTTTATCTTCCCATACTGTTTCATATTGGAGCAAACATTCACAAAGTTGTTCCCCAAGGTTATATTCTTTTGTTTTCGGATAAATTTGCTGTTTTTCCAAACGGTTCAATTTCAAAATATTTGTCATCATATCAGCCAAACGCCGAGAAGCATCTGTAACACCTTTGGCATATTCTAATCTCGTATTCTCATCTAAATTTGGCGTTTGCAAAAGTGTACCATAATTTTGCATTACAGAAAGAGGAGTCTTCATCTCATGTGACACATTTGCAATAAAATCGGTTCGAAGCGTTTCCACACTTGCTAATTCCTCTGTCATCCTATTAAAACAATCAATAATTTCATTAAATTTTTCATCTGCACTAAACCGATTTACAGAAGCAATTCGCACACTAAAATCTCCTTGTACTACCTTCTTTGCAGCCTCAGCAATATGCTCCGTAATTCTTTCTGTTGTCAATTTTCTACGAATCGCATCAATAACAGTAAATAAAACACTTAACAAAAGTACATTAGCAAATGTAATCTTTGCAGCTACATTGATATTTGCATCTGTAAGTTCTATTTTTAATGTATCTGCTAATATGGAAACAAATAACATCGTAGAACAAGTAACCAAAAATGCAACAAGAAGAAAAAAAAGCAAATATCTATACATAGCTCTTAATATCCTATGCCACAAAGTTACTTCATTCATTTTAACACCGCCTTATATCCTAATCCATGTACTGTCACAATTTCAAAAGAATTACAATTTGCAAGTTTGCTACGCAACTTTGTCATATACACATCTACTGCTCTTGGTGCTGTTTCCGTATCAGCATCCCAAAATTCATCCATCAACTGTGTTCTTGTAAACGTCTTTTTCGGATAGGATAACAATTTATAAAGAATGCTAAACTCTCGATTTGTCATTGGTATTTCGTCCCCATTTAAATAAGCCATATGTTCATCTGCATCCATTACAAAATCTCCAACTTCCAATTTTCTGTTAGAAGCAATTTTAGCACGACGAAGAAGTGCACCAATTCGTAAAAATAATTCATCCAAATCAATTGGCTTTACCATATAATCATCTATTCCAATCCGAAAACCTCGTTGTTTCGAAGCAATATCATCACGAGCTGTCATAAAAAGAATCGGAATATTTTTATTTAACTCACGAACATTTCTTGCAAATTCATAACCATCTATACCTGGCATCATAATATCTGATACAATCAGGTCAAACATATTCTCACCAAGTGCATCGTATGCATCTGTTGCATTCAAACAACCAGTTGCTTCATACCCACTATGATTTAAAAAAGAACATACCGTTTTATTTAACTCTCTCTCATCTTCTACTACTAATATCTGGAACATTATCATTGCCTCCTAATTTTCTTATTCCTCTATATCATAACACCCAAATATTAAAGTTTTGTTTATTTTTTTCTTTTCAAAAAAATTGTTTAAAAAATGTTAAAACAATAAAAAGAACCGTATTTAGAAAAATCTAAATATGGTTCTTTTTCATCATACTAAACTTGTTTTTTTCAAAACGATGTTACTGATTGCACCAAGTCCAAAGGCAAATAATATACCACCAATAAAACACAGCATAACATTCATCATCGTAGAGCTAAGAGGTGTAATCATGGAAACCATCATAAAAAGCAACATACCACCACCGAAGGAACCACAGAGTGCCAACCATGCCTTCTGCTTTGCAGCAACACTAATGAGTACAAAAATCGCAATAAATACGAGCATAAGGAAAATTTTTGCAATCATACACATCACGATATTGCCAACGTTCAGCGTACCGAGGTCAAAGGATAAACCAGAAATTGCTCCACCAAGCATCGCACCAATAAAATATGCAATTAACAAGAATGCTCCACAGACAAAACCTGCCAAAGTTTTAGAAATAACATATTCTCCCTTCTTAGCACGAACAGTAAAGAGATTTTTTGCATATCCACTTCTAAAATCATCTGAAATAAATAAGCAAATAAAAACAGCTACCATCATAAACATCATATTGATGTTACACATACTCATAACATCCATACCACCCATAGCTTCACCATTTTCTGTAGGCAAAGTTCCAATAGACTGCCACGCATTGTCAGGTCCTTCCATAACAGTTTCCACTCCTGTTTGAGGGTTGACAGAAACGGAACCATCCATCATCGTCATCATAACCGTAATAAGAATTGGAATGACAAAAGCACATGCAATCAAAATATAAAAAAGTTTTGACTTAAACATTCTTCTAAAATCTACTTTTATCATACTTTTAAACCTTTTACTAAAAGTATTTGATTCAAAATTTACTACCATGCTATTTGCCCTCCTTCATCAAGTCGATATAGTATTCTTCCAGACCAATCTTATCTGTTTTAATTTCTGTAACACAAATACCATTTTCATAAAGAAAAGTCACAATCTCTTCTGGAGATGTTAAATCATAAACACGAATATATCCAGCTTCATCTTCCTCCACACGAGAATACTTACAACCAAGTAACATCTTACTTCTGCTCATTTCTCCTGTTTGAAGTGCAACATAAGTACGACAACTAGCCTCTAGTTCCTCTGCTGTCATTTCTCTTACCATTTTTCCATGACGGATAATTCCATAATGAGTAGCTACCTTCTGAAGTTCTCCTAAAAGATGAGAAGACACTACAATACTACGTTTTCCATCCTTTACAATATCCGTCAATACTTCTCGCATAATTCTCATACCATCAGCATCTAAGCCATTCAAAGGTTCATCGAGTACTAGCAAAATAGGATTTCCAAGAAGTGCCATAGCGATGCCAATTCTTTGTTTCATACCGAGAGAACAATTTTTGTATTTATTTCCTGCAACACCTTCCATTCTAACCATTTTCAAGACTTTTATGACTTCTTTTTCTGCATCAGGAATACTCAGATTTGCAGCTTGAAGCATCATATTATCCCAAACAGAAAGACCAGAAAAACATCCCGGAGATTCAATTAATACGCCTACCTTTGCTCTGACATCTTTATCTATATAATCCTTACCATACAATTTAATAGAACCACCACTTGTAGGAATCAGTCCACAAATCATTTTTTCTGTAGTAGATTTGCCTGAGCCATTTTCCCCAATAAATCCATAGATAGCACCCATTGGTACAGTCATATTAAGCCCACAAACTGCTTGTTTTGGACCAAAATTTTTAGAAAGATTTCTTATTTCGATTGCATTCATTTGTTTTTTTCTCCTTTCTAATATACATCACTCTTAGAGAGAATTCTTGTACCAAGCACATTATAAAAAATTGCCCAAGCTACAGATACAATAATACAAATGAGCAATGTTCCGATATTGCTTGCAAGACAAGCATTGACCGATGAGCCATACAGGAAGATATTTAGAAAGAATGTCGGAAGTGACAAATTCTCTACAATAGCAGCCACACCAATGATGAGAATACCAGTACCGAAGAAGAAACTAGAGGCAATAGAAATGCCAAAATATCTTCTGAAAATAATATTTAAGAAAGTGTAAAGGCTTGCCCAACCAAGACTCATAACCATTTTGCCAAGGATTGCAAGGACAAGAGAGCCTACATTGATCTCAAGGGAATAACCAACAAGCATTCCACCAGCTGTACCACCAATAAGATAGGTAAGGCACATACAAGCCATCGCAAAAGCACAAACAATGCTCTTAGACATCATATAATCCTGTTTTTTTGCATGTGTAGTAAAAAGTTGTTTTACATATCCACTCTTATAATCGTGACCGATAAAAATAGAAACCATAATACCACCAAAAATGAATACCATATTCATATTGGCATATTCAGCAATACTATTTACCACATATAAAGGAGTATCAGCTGCAACAATCTGCCATACATTCGAGTACAAAGGCTCCATTGTGTTGCCATTCTGGTCTGGCATCATTGTCATAGCCGATACCATTGCAGGAATAATAGCTGCAATAACGAGGAAAATGTAAAACATAGGCGTATGGAACAAACGATAGAAATCTACGCCAAGCATCGCCTTTAAACGCTTTGTAAAGCTTGGAGATTCAAATTTAAGTTCTCTTTTTGCTTCCATTTTAGTTTACCTCCTTCTGTGACATTAATTCAATGTAGTATTCTTCCAAACCAATCTTATTCTTTTTAATTTCATTCACCACATGACCATTTTTCATTAAATAATCAACAATAAACGCTGTATCATCCACATCATACACACGAATATATTCGCCTTCTTCACGAACATCTGCAAACTTTTTATGTAACACTTCTTTTGTTCTTTTCATCTCCTTAGTTTTTAGCGATACGAAAACTTGTGCCCTGCTATCCATTTCCTTTGCAGAAAGTTCCATAACCATCTTACCTTGACGAATGATTCCATAGTGAGTGGCAATCTTTTCAAGTTCACCAAGTATATGAGAAGAAATAAGAACGGTACATCCGTACTTTTTCGTAATATCCACAAGTATCTCACGCATCATTTTCATACCGTCGGTATCAAGACCGTTTATCGGCTCGTCCAAAATAAGAAGTGCTGGTTCTCCAAGTAACGCCATAGCAATACCAATTCTCTGCTTCATACCAAGAGAACAATTTTTAAATTTAATACTCGCAGAATCCTCCATACGAACAATGGCTAACACTCGTCTGATTTCCTCATCACGATTCTCAAGATTTAGATTAATCGCTTGCATCATTAAATTTTGATACACACTAGAGCCTGGAAAACACCCTGCGTTCTCAATTAAAGCCCCTACTCTAACTCTGACTCCAGCATCTGTATAATCTTTACCAAACAATTTTATTTCTCCTTCGTCTGGTACAAGATGACCACAAATTAGTTTTTCTGTTGTAGATTTTCCACTTCCATTTTCGCCGATAAATCCATAAATTGCACCCATCGGAACTGTCATATTCAGATGGTCAACGGCATACATTCCACGAAAACTTTTGGATAAATTTCTAATTTCAATCGCATTCATTTTTTACGCCTCACTTTCTTTATTTTATAGCATTGGAGCAAAAATACGCACTACAGCACGGATAAATCTTTGCAACAGACTAGTTTTCAGCATATCTGATGTAACTTCCATGCACTTTGTAAGCGTATCTTCGATATCTGTTTTTAGTAATTTTACAGCATCACATTGATACATCCATACACCATTTTCAAAGTGATGTACAAGACTACGATAATCCAAATTAATCGTTCCAATCATTGCATAAGCATCATCTACAAGATAACTCTTTGCATGAACAAATCCAGGTTCATATTCATATATCTTCACTCCTGCTACCATAAGTCGATGATAGAAGCTCCGTGTCATACCAAATACTAACTTTTTATCTGGAATATGTGGAACAATAATTCTTACATCCACGCCACGAAGTGCAGCATTTTCCAAACTGACACAAAGATCATTATCTATAATCAGATACGGCGAAGTCATCCATGCATATCTCGTAGCACTAGAGAGCATATTTTGAATTACACTTTTTCCAACTCTACGTTCATAAATCGGATGAGGACCATCGCCAAACGGAATAATGTATCCTTGTGCCGAAATTTTTTGTTGTTCAGGATACCAATCATTTCTTATTTCTGGTATTTTTCTCACATTGATACCAAAATCTACAAGAAACAACTTTGTCAACTCCCAAACAGCTTCCCCCTCCAATCGAATT